>NZ_JBGLYK010000084.1:0-22512 GCF_047304025.1 Pseudomonas sp. Pseusp97
CGCCCGGCGCGGGGGGGGGTCGTTTCGCCGCCCCCCTCCCCCAACCCCCCCCCCGCGTGTTTTTCCCCCCCCCCCCCCCCCCCCCGCTCCTACGAAAAGCACGTCAACGGGCATCTGGTCGACGGCTCGTGGTATCAGTCTAGAGCCGGGCGTCTTCCAGCGTCCGGCTATGGGGAATGGCAGTGGCATCCCAGTGCCGGATGCCCCAGGCGAGCACCTCGCGCGGCGAGGATTGCTGCAGGTCGGCAGGCGGTTTCTGACCCAGTGCCTTCAGGGCGCGCACCAGCAGCGGGGCGGCCTGATCGGCATCCAGTGGCGGCGAGCGGTAGGACTTGCCCAGCTTGTGACCGTCGGGCTGGACGATCAGCGGTACGTGCAGGTAACGCGGCGCGGCGATGCCCAGCAGTTCCTGCAGGTAGAGCTGGCGCGGGGTGTTGTCCAGCAGGTCGGCGCCGCGAACGATATCGGTGACGCCCTGCCAGGCGTCGTCCAGCACCACCGCCAGTTGATAGGCGAACAGCCCGTCGCGGCGGCGGATGATGAAGTCGCCGACTTCGCGGCCCAGGTGCTGGCGGAACTCGCCTTGCAGTCGATCGGTGAAGCGGTAGTCCAGCTCCGGCACGCGGATGCGGATGGCCACGTCGCCGTGCCAGTCGTGCTGGGCGTCGCGGCAGGTGCCGGGGTAGATACCGTTGCTGCCTTCGAGCTGCTTGCGCGAACAGGTGCAGGCGTAGGCCAGCCCACTACGCAGCCACTGCTCGACCTGCGCGGCGTAGGCGGGGTGACGCTCGCTCTGGCGCTCCACCGCGCCGTCCCATTCGAAGCCGTAGCGTTCGAGGGTTTCCAGGATGGCTTGCTGCGCGCCGGGCATTTCCCGCGGCGGGTCGAGGTCTTCCATGCGCACCAGCCACTTTCCGCCCACCGCGCGCGCATCCAGGTAGGACGCAACGGCCGCCACCAGCGAACCGAAGTGCAGATAGCCGCTGGGCGTAGGGGCGAAGCGTCCGACGTAGGGGGAGGCGGGCATGGCGTCTCCTGGCTTTCTATTGAGTAGGGACGGGCGCAGAAACGAAACGGGGCGCCGCAGCGCCCCGTTCGGGTTCAACCAGGCTCAGGAGCCCAGCTGCTTTTCCTTGATTTCCGCCAGGGTCTTGCAGTCGATGCAAAGGGTGGCAGTGGGGCGGGCTTCCAGACGGCGGATGCCGATTTCGACGCCGCAGGAATCGCACCAGCCGTAGTCGTTGTCTTCGATCAGCTGCAGGGTCTCGTCGATCTTCTTGATCAGCTTGCGCTCGCGATCACGGGCGCGCAGCTCGAGGCTGAACTCTTCTTCCTGGCTGGCACGGTCGGCCGGGTCCGGGAAGTTCGCCGCTTCGTCCTGCATGTGGTGCACGGTGCGGTCCACTTCTTCCATCAGCTCAACTTTCCATTTGTTGAGGATGGAGGTGAAGTGCGCGCGCATGCGATCACTCATGTACTCCTCGCCCTTGGTTTCCTGGTAGGGCTCGAAGCCACGAATCAGTTGGCTGCTCTGTTGCTTTGCTTTGGTGGGCATGGATGACCGCCTCTCACTCTCGCTAATCCTCTCGCGGATGGTCCCTCTCCGGCACCGCCGGCCCCGCGCTCGCAGCGGGCGAACTTACCAGAACGATAACCGCGATGCTACTCCCGGTTATCGAGCCTGCCAGTACCCGCACATGACCTGATCGCCAGGTCGGCGACCCACCGGTCATCGCCAGTGGGTTTTTCTGCAAACCTGAGCAGAATCGTCGGCGTTCGCCAGACGAAGCCTGCAAGTTCCGGGAAGCTGCGCATTGCAGGTGCGGCTGCCCGGAATTCATCAGTGGCCTGTTAGAATCCCGGCTCTGTCGCAAAGTTCGGAATATTCCATGGCCACCACCTTCAGTGCGCGTAGCCGCGCCATCGAACCCTTCCACGTCATGGCGCTGCTGGCGCGGGCCAACGAGCTGCAGGCCGCGGGCCACGACGTCATCCACCTGGAGATCGGCGAACCGGACTTCACCACCGCCGCGCCCATCGTCGAGGCGGGGCAGAAGGCCCTGGCAAATGGTCACACGCGCTATACCGCCGCACGTGGCCTGCCGGCGCTGCGCGAAGCCATCGCCGGCTTCTACGCCCAGCGCTACGGCCTGTCGATCGACCCGCAACGCATTCTCGTCACGCCCGGCGGCTCCGGCGCCCTGCTGCTCGCCAGCAGCCTGCTGGTGGATCCGGGCAAGCATTGGCTGCTGGCCGATCCGGGCTACCCATGCAACCGCCACTTCCTGCGCCTGGTGGAAGGCGCCGCGCAACTGGTGCCGGTGGGCCCGGAGAGCCGTTACCAGCTCACCCCGGAACTCATCGAACGGCACTGGGATCAGGACAGTGTAGGCGCTCTGGCCGCATCGCCGGCGAATCCTACGGGCACGCTGTTGCACAAGGATGAACTGGCCGCGCTGTCGTCCACCCTCAAGGCCCGCGGCGGCCATCTGGTGGTGGACGAGATCTACCACGGCCTGACCTACGGTCTGGACGCGCCCAGCGTGCTGGAAGTGGATGACGATGCGTTCGTCCTCAACAGTTTCTCCAAATATTTCGGCATGACCGGCTGGCGCCTGGGCTGGCTGGTGGCGCCGCCGGACGCGGTGGGCGAGCTGGAGAAGCTGGCGCAGAACCTCTACATCAGCGCGCCGAGCATGGCCCAGCACGCAGCGCTGGCCTGCTTCGAGCCGGCGACCCTGGCGATCCTCGAAGAACGCCGCGAAGAGTTCCGCCGCCGCCGCGACTACCTGCTGCCGGCGCTGCGCGAGCTGGGCTTCGGCATTGCCGTGGAGCCGGAGGGTGCCTTTTATCTGTACGCGGATATCAGCGCCTTCGGCGGTGACGCCTTCGCCTTCTGCCAGCACTTCATCGAGACCGAGCACGTGGCCTTCACGCCGGGCATCGACTTCGGGCGTTACCAGGCCTCGCACCACGTGCGCTTTGCCTACACCCAGAGCGTCGAGCGTCTGCAGCAGGCGGTGGAGCGCATCGCCCGCGGCCTGAAGACCTGGCGCCCCTGATGCGTTTCGAGCCGGCGCTGGAAGAGGCGCGCCTGATCAAACGCTACAAGCGCTTCCTGGCGGACATCGAAACCGCCAGTGGCGAGCGGCTTACCATCCACTGCCCGAACACCGGTTCGATGCTCAACTGCATGAGCGAAGGCTGCCGGGTCTGGTTCAGCCGCTCCGACGACCCCAAGCGCAAGCTGCCGGGGACCTGGGAGCTGGTGGAGACACCACAGGGCCGGCTGGCCTGTGTGAACACCGGACGGGCCAACCGGCTGGTGGAAGAAGCATTGCTGGCCGGAACCGTGACCGAGCTGGCCGGCTTCGACGAACTGCGTCGCGAGGTCGCCTACGGCCAGGAGAACAGTCGCGCCGACTTCCGCCTGATGTACGCCGGCAAGCCGGTGTACGTGGAGGTGAAGAGTGTGACCCTGGGCTTCGACGACACCACAGTTGCCGCCTTCCCCGATGCTGTTACCCAGCGCGGCGCCAAGCATCTGCGCGAACTGGCAGCGCTGGCGCGCGAGGGCATGCGTGCAGTACTGGTGTATGCGGTGAACCTGTCGGACATCGAGGCGGTGCGCCCGGCGATGGAGATCGACCCCGCCTACAACTCAGCCTTGGCGGAGGCGCATACCGCCGGGGTGGAAGTGCTGGCGTATGGGGCAAGGATCGATACGCAGGAGATTTGCCTGGAACGGCCGCTGAAGGTCTTGCTGTAGCGCCGGAGGTCGGGCTGTTCGCGAGCGAGCTCGCTCCTACACGCACACGCCGGGGCTCTTCGTAGGAGCGAGCTTGCTCGCGAACCCGTCCGAAATCCCTGTCAGCCCGGAGCGTCGACCGGCACTTCCAGCCAGATGCCCCGTTCATCCTCGCGACAGGGCAGCGCCTCCAGCACTTCCCCCAGGCACGGTCCCTGGATGCACTCACCGGTCTCGATCAGGAACAGCGCACCATGGTGGCCGCACTGCAACAGGCGGCCACTGGCATCGAGGTATTGCTCGGCGTCGTAGCCCAGCGGGATCTGCCGGTGCGGGCAACTGTTGCGGTAGGCGTAGACGCGACCCTGGCGGCGCACGGCGAAGAGGTTCAGGCCAGCGGCCTTGAAGCCCCGGCTCTGGCCTTCGGCCAGGTCATGCGGGGCGCAGAGCAGGATCATGCGGTTTTTCCATTCGGGGACGGCATCACAGGGCGGACATTATCCGCGCGGTGACGTCGACACCGGAAGAGGGCGCACTTCCGTGTGCTGAAGTCGTGCCGTTCGCAGTGGAGCTGACGCCTTGCCTGCGAAAACGGCGCAGACCTTAAGCGCTGTCGACATTTAGTGCAAATAATTATCAAATAGATTTCGGGGTTTTCCTGTGGCAAGGTTCGCCCATGCCGCTGCGCCGCGGCCCTTCGAGCGAGGAAGACTGCGATGACCACCCTGACAGCACGCGCGCTGTTCGCTGGACTCTGCCTGACTGTCACCAACGCGCTGGCCGACTCTCTACCGCAACGTTGGGTGAGTGCCGGCGGATCGCTGAGCGAATGGGTCGTCGCCCTGGGTGGTGAAAGCAGGCTGGTGGGCGTCGACACCACCAGTCAGCACCCCGCATCGCTGCACGCGCTGCCGAAGATCGGCTACCAGCGGCAACTGACCGCCGAAGGCATCCTCGCCCTGAAGCCGGACATCCTGCTGGGCAGCGAGGAGATGGGCCCGCCGCCGGTACTGAAGCAACTGCGTGGCGCCGGCGTGCGGATCGAGACACTGTCGGCCAAGGCTGACGAGAAAACCGTGCACGACACCATTCAGCGTCTGGGCGAACTGCTCGGTGCTCCGGAGAAGGCCAGGCAGGCCGAGGCCGACTTCGACGCACGCCTCGCCGCCCAGGGCGCGTGGGTGCGGAATGCCCAGGCCGCACAAGCTGCGCCCGGCGTCGTTCTGCTGGTCGGGAATGCTGGCGGCAACCTGCTGGTGGCGGGGCAGGACACTTCCGGCGACTGGCTGATCCAGCATGCCGGTGGCCGTAACCTGGCGGCCCACAGCGGTTACAAGACCCTGTCGACCGAAGCCCTTGCCGCGCTGAACCCACAGGTGGTGGTGCTCAGTGATCGCGCCCTGGACGGCGACAAGGCCCGCGCCGCACTGACCCGGCAGAACCCGGGCCTCGCCTCGACCCGCGCGCTGCGCGATGGTCGCGTGCTGGTGCTCGACCCGACCCTGCTGGTGGGTGGACTGGGTCCGCGCATCCCGGATGGGCTGGCTAGCCTCTCGCGGGCCTTTTATCCTTCCGCGCAGGCCCTGAACACGGAAAGTCGTCCTTGACCCGGATCGTTACCGCTCGACCGCTGTTCCTGCTCCTTGGTTTCCTCCTGCTGCTGGTCGTCTGGCTTTCACTGGCTCTCGGGCCGGTGGGCCTGCCGCTGGGCGATACCCTGCGTGCGCTGGCGCGGCTGGGGGGATTGCCGGTGTCCGCCGATGGCCTCGGCCAGGCCGAACTGATCGTCGGGCAGATCCGCCTGCCGCGGACCTTGCTGGGTATCGCTACCGGCGGCGTGCTGGCGCTGGCTGGCGTGGCGATGCAGGGGCTGTTCCGCAACCCGCTGGCCGATCCCGGCCTGATCGGTGTTTCCAGCGGCGCCGCGCTGGGTGCGGCTATCGCCATTGTCTTCGGTGCGTCCATCGGTGGATTGCCCGAGGCCTTCGCTCCTTATCTGCTGTCCGCGTGCGCCTTTGCTGGCGGCCTGCTGGTGACGGCGCTGGTCTACCGGCTGGGGCGGCACAACGGCCAGACCAGCGTGGCGACCATGCTGCTCGCCGGCGTCGCACTGACCGCGCTGGCGGGCGCGCTGATCGGCCTCTTCACCTACCTCGCGGATGACGCCACGCTGCGCACCCTGACGTTCTGGAACCTCGGCAGCCTCAATGGCGCGAGCTACCCGCGGCTGTGGCCGCTGCTGCTGATCACCCTGCTGGTGGCCTGCTGGCTGCCGCGCCGGGTGAATGCCTTGAATGCCTTGCTGCTGGGCGAATCCGAAGCGCGCCACCTGGGCTTCGACGTCGAGCGGTTGAAAGTCGAGCTGATCCTCTGCACCGCGCTGGGCGTCGGCGCGGCCGTGGCGGCCGCCGGGATGATCGGCTTCATCGGCCTGGTGGTGCCGCATCTGCTCCGGCTGATCGTCGGGCCGGATCACCGGGTGCTGCTGCCGGCGTCGATGTTCGGCGGCGCGATCCTGCTCCTGCTCGCTGACCTGATCGCGCGGCTGGCGCTGGCGCCGGCGGAACTGCCCATCGGCATCGTCACCGCCTTGATCGGCGCGCCGTTCTTCCTTTACCTGCTGATCCGGGGGCGCTCCTGATGCTGTGCGCAGACAAGCTGCTGGTGAAGCGCGGCGCCCAGACCGTCCTGCAGGAGTTGAGCGTGACGCTGCAGCCGGGCGAAGTGCTCGGCGTTCTCGGCCCCAATGGCGCGGGCAAGAGCACGCTGCTCGGGGCCATGAACGGAGAGCTGCCGCTGGCGGGTGGATCGGTGAGCCTCGATGGTCGTCCGCTGGAATCCTGGCCGGGGACAGAGCGCGCCCGCCGGCTGGCGGTGCTGCCGCAATCGTCCTCGCTGCACTTCGCTTTCCCCGTCGAGGCAGTGGTCGGCTTTGGCCGGTTGCCCCACGACAGTGGCCGCCGGCGCGACGAGGAAATCGTCCGCGAAGCCATGGCCGCCTCCGATGCCACTCACCTGGCCGGGCGCAGCTACCTCGCACTGTCCGGCGGCGAGCGCCAGCGCGTTCATCTGGCCCGTGTGCTGGCGCAACTCTGGCCGGGAGGGGAGCAGCAGGTGCTGCTGCTGGATGAGCCGACCTCGGCCCTCGATCCGCTGCACCAGCACACCACCTTGCAGGCCGTACGCGATTTCGCCGGGCGCGGCGCGGCGGTGCTGGTGATCCTCCACGACCTGAACCTCGCGGCGCGCTACTGTGATCGCCTGTTGCTCCTGCACGAGGCGCACACGCACCTGCTCGGCACGCCGCACGAAGTGCTGCAGGCCGAGCCGCTGCGCACCGTCTTCGGCCTCGATGTGCTGGTGCAGGAGCACCCGGAACGCGGCCATCCGCTGATCATCGCGCGCTGAAAGGAGTCGCCAATGCACAAGGTCCTGTTCGTCCCGCTGCTGGCGCTGCTCGCTGCCTGCCAGGCTCAGGTGGCGGCCCCGCCGCTGCCGGTCTGGCAGAGCCCGGAAGGCCGCGACAGTGCCGAACTCGGCGTGATCCGCGACCTGCGCAGTGGCGAGCAGCTTTCGCCGGCACAACTGCTCGACCGCCTGGCTGCCGCGCCCCGGCTGATAGTCGGCGAGCAGCACGACAATCCCGATCACCATGCGCTCGAACTCTGGCTGGCGCGCGCGTTGGCCGAGCGCCGCACCAGCGGCAGCGTGTTGCTGGAAATGCTCAATCCCGATCAGCAGGGCGACGTGGCGGCTGTCCAGGCGTCCGCGGCAAAGGGCGATACGCCGAGCGACCTGATCGGTGCGCTGCGCTGGCAACCGGGCTGGGACTGGTCTCAATACGGCCCGCTGCTGACCTGGCTGGTGAAACAGCCGGCGCCGCTGTTGGCGGCCAACCTGGATCGCAGCGAGATCATGGCTATCTACCGCAGCAAGCCCGAGTTGCAGGGCGTGGCGTCCACGGCGGCGCCGGTGCGCGATGCCTTGCTGCAGGACATCCGCGACTCCCACTGCGGCCTGCTGCCGGAGACTCAGCTACCGGCGATGCTGGCGGTGCAGCAGCAGCGCGACCGGCGCCTGGCCGAGCGCTTGAAGGCGGCGCCAGAACCCTCCCTGCTGATCGCCGGAGGCTTCCATGCGCGCCGCGACCTCGGTGTGCCTCTGCATCTGCAGGACCTGGACGCCGCTCAAGGGCTGAAGGTAGTGATGCTGGCGGAGGTGGGCAGGATGGTGGAGCCGTCTCAGGCGGACTTTGTCTGGTACACACCGGCGCAGCCACCAACGGATTACTGCGCGCAGATGCGCGGCAAGCAGTGAAGGGGCCGAAAGGCCCTTTTTCGTTAGCATTTGAAGGAAGCCCGCCCTGGAAAGCGCAGGCAAAAAAAGACCCGGCAAAGTGCCGGGTCCAAACCGTGATTAGCCTGATGAGGAGATAATCTGAAGAGTCCGACTGCGTGGTCTCTCGAGCTTATCCAACTGGCCTCGCAGCCAGTTGTTGTAATAATAACCATTATCATTTGGGAGTCAATACCTTTTCTCCGATCGATCCGAAGTTTTTCCGGTGGACGTGACAGCGCTGCGCGAAGGAAAAAATCGAGGCAAAAAAAAGACCCGGCAAAGTGCCGGGTCGAAACCGTGATTAGCCTGATGAGGAGATAATCTGAAGAGTCCGACTGCGTGGTCTCTTGAGGTTATCGATCTGGCCTCGCGACCAGATGACTCAATAATAATCATTATCATTTGAGAGTCAACTTCTTTTCTTCGGATTTTTTCTGAATCGCGAAACCTCTCCTGCGCAAACGAAAAAGCCCGGCGCTGGGCCGGGCTTTCTCAGGAGTGCGGGTCAGTCCGCCTGGCGTTGCAGGCGCAACTGGGTGACTTCCTTGTTCAGCAGGTCGATGCGCCGCGCCATGCCTTCGATGAGGCTATGGGCAATGCGCGGGTTGCTCTGCATCAGGCTGAGGAACTGGTCCTTCGGGATCACCATCACCGTGCACGGCTCGCTGGCGATCACCGAAGCGCTGCGCTTCTCGCGGGTGAACACGGCCATGGCGCCGAAGATTTCGTCCTTCTGCACGTCGCCGACCTTCTGCCCGTCGACGAAGGCTTCGGCGTGGCCCTCGATGATGATGAACACGTGCTCGGCGTCGTCACCCTGCTGGATCAACTGGGCGCCGGCGGCGAAGTGCTGGAAGCCGGTGGCCGGGCGAATCTCCGGTTGCTTGAGATGGGCCAGGGCATCGGACAGCAGGGCGGTGTGGCCGATCAGGTAGTGCAGGAACTGTTCCTGGCGCTGTTCGTGGTTATGGATATGGCGGAACACTTCGCTGCGCGAATAGGGGATCAGGCACAGCGGCTCTTCGCTGACGTAGCGGCACGGCGGCAGCTCGATGCCCTGGCGCAGGCCGACGAGGTCGCCTTCCTGCAGGTAGAACAGTGGACGCTCATCCACCAGCGCATGGACCAGGCCGTTCTCGATGAGGAACAGGTGCTTGCCGGGCAGTTCGCCTTCCAGGTCGTCGGAGCGCTCCAGGCGGATCGCCTCGCCAGCGGGTTCCAGGCCGGCGAGCAACTGCGCCGGAATGCCCTGCAGCCGATTGATCAGTCGATCGGCGTAGGCGGGTTGTTCACCGAGTAGGTACATGGCCGTAATTCCTTGATATGGCGTCGGTCGAGGGCGCACGAAGGGCCCTGAGACCTTAAGCGGACAGGCACCTTGCGTAAACATTTTCCCACAGAGCTTGTGAGCTAGCTCTTGTTGCGGGCGGGAAAAGTCTCAAGCTCGCCAAGAAGAGCAGCCTTGTGCGCCGGCGGCAGGTCATTCCAGTGCACGTCCAGCAGGGCGCCTTCGATGGCGTACAACAGTACTTTCGACGCGCGGAAGCCGCGCGCGCGCACGGCCCGGTAAGCGCCGACCGCCCCCAGGCGACGCAGGTCGCTGGCGCTGTGGATACCCACGGCGTGCAGCCATTGGGCGGAGGTCTTGCCGAGGTTCTTCAGGTGCAGCAGTTCGTCGTTCATCGTCGGTCCTTGCGATGGGCACGATGGGTGTCAGGTCTGGAAGGGGCCGAGAACTGCTCGTAGCGGCCGGACACTCAGGAGAAGTGTAGCGGTGACTGGGGAAAACGTGGCTTTGTGACATCGCCGAGAATGCGGGGCACGGCGTTGTCGCGGTCGATGGCTGCTCCTGCGGCTTGGCCAGCGGCCGGAAATCGCCGCGCGGTGCGACTCCGGCCGACAGGCATGATCAGAGGCCGGGCAGGCGCTGGCGGATGCTGGCGACCAGGGCGTCGAGACTCGCGGCGTCGGGAGTGTCCACGCGCTTGCTGTGTTGCTGTTCCTCGGCGCTGAGCTCTTCGCGACTGGCCAGTTGCGCCTGGATGACTTCCAGGGTGGCGTCGGACGGGTCGCTGCCTTCGCTCTGGCGCTGGGCCAGCCAGCCTGCGATCACTGCTTCGGGCGCCTGGCAGTCGAGGATCAGGAAGGGGACGCCGGTTTCCTCGGCGATTTCCCAAGCGGCAGCGCGCTGCTCGCGCTTGAGGAAGGTGGCGTCCAGAACGACGGGGTAACCGGCGCGCAGGATGTCCACCGCCAGTTCATTCAGCCGCTGGTAGGTCGCGCTGGTGGCGTTGGCGTCGTAAATGCCGCCCTTGAGCTGGCCTTGCTGCTCGGCCTTCTGCTCGCCGAACTGGCGCTTGCGCTCCACATCCGAGCGCAGGCGGATGGCGCCCAGCGCCTCCACCAGGCGCAAAGCGACCTGGCTCTTGCCCACCGCCGAAACGCCCAGGGTCACGGCCAGGAAGCGCGACGGAATGGCGCTGTAGCTTTCCGCGAGGTTGGCGTAGTTGCGGTACTGGCGCAGGGTCGCGGCTTTCTGCACGGCGTCGGCCTGGTGCGCCAGGCTGAACAGCGCGATCTTGGCGCGTACCAGCGCGCGGTAGGCCTTGTAGAAGTTCAGCAGGGCGAGGGACTGGTAGTCGCCGGTGTATTCCAGATACTGGCTGACGAAGCGCCGCGACAGGCACTTCAGGCCGCGGTCTTCCAGGTCCATCGCGAGGAAGGCGTAGTCGGCGGTGACGTCGGTGAAGCGGAACGGCTCGTTGAACTCGATGCAGTCGAACAGCACGACCTTGCCGTCGATGATGGCGGCGTTACCCAGGTGGATGTCGCCGTGGCACTCGCGGATGAAACCGTTCGCCTTGCGCTGCTCGAACACACCATGCAGGCGCTCGTAGCTGGACTCGGCCCAGGCTTCCAGGGCGTCGAGCTGCAGCAGGTCGGCCTTGTCCGAGAGCATCGGGCGGATCTGCTCGAAGTTCTGCCGCACCGGCGCCATGCAGGCTTCCGGGGTGCCCAGCGGGTGCTCGGTGGGGACGACCGGGGTGCGCAGGTGGAAGTCGGCGATCTGCCTGGCCAGGCCGTCGACGTGCTCGGCGCCGAGCTCGCCACGGGCTTGCACTTCGCTGAGCAGTTGGCTCTGCGGGAATTCGCGGCACTGGATCATGTACTCGATGGCCGGGCCTTCACCGCCCAGTTGCGGCGCGGACTCGCTGCCGGTGATGGCGATCACGTCGAGGTACAGGCCATCGGTCAGGCGCTGGTTGAGGCGCAGTTCTTCCTCGCAGAAGTGCTTGCGCTGGGCGAGGTCGGTGAAGTCGAGGAAGCCGAAGTTCACCGGCTTCTTGATCTTGTAGACGTAGGAGCCAGTGAGCAGCACCCAGGAAATATGGGTTTCGATGACCCGGAAGCCTTCGACCGGATGGGGGAAGAGGGCGGGGTTCTGCAGGGCTGCGAGTAAGGTCTGGCTCACGTGATGTCCTTTCCGGTCGATTTTCTGAAGGCAGGCATTATGGCGGCTGGGTCGGCCGGTGCAAACTCTGCGGCCGACCGGCAACCAAATGGCCATGTCGGGGTCATAGCTCGGCCACTGCCCGGTTCGCGAGATGCGCGGCAGTTCGCACCAAGCCCGGACGCCCGCTGGAGCGGCGTCTGTCTCCTGTGGATAAAGTACGTATAATGCGCCGCCATGACGCGTCCCCGATCTTCCAAATCCCGTAAAAAAAGCGGCAAATCGTCGCCTGCCATGCGCAAGTGGCTGGGCTGGGCACTCAAGCTCGGCCTGGTTGGCGTGGTGGTGCTGGCCGGTTTTGCCGTGTACCTCGATGCGATTGTCCAGGAGAAATTCTCCGGCAAGCGCTGGACCATTCCCGCCAAGGTCTACGCCCGGCCGCTGGAGCTGTTCGTCGGCCTGAAACTGGGCAAGGACGACTTTCTGCGCGAGCTGGACGCCCTGGGCTATCGCCGCGAAGCCACGGTAGCCGGGCCCGGCGCCGTGTCGGTGGCCGGCAATGCGGTCGACCTCAATACCCGCGGCTTCCAGTTCTATGAAGGCGCCGAACCTGCGCAGCGCATTCGCGTGCGCTTCTCGGGCAATTATGTTGCCGGCCTGAGCCGCGCCAACGGTGGGGACCTGGCTGTCGCCCGCATGGAACCGCTGCTGATCGGCGGCCTGTACCCGGCGCACAACGAAGACCGCATCCTGATCAAGCTCGACCAGGTGCCGCCTTACCTGATCGATACCCTGGTCGCCGTGGAAGACCGCGACTTCTGGACCCACCACGGCGTTTCGATCAAGTCCATCGCCCGTGCCGTGTGGGTCAACGCCAGCGCCGGGCAACTGCGCCAGGGCGGCAGTACGCTGACCCAGCAGTTGGTGAAGAACTTCTTCCTGACCAACGAACGCAGCCTGTCGCGCAAGCTCACCGAAGCCATGATGGCGGTGCTGCTGGAGCTGCATTACGACAAGCGCGAAATCCTCGAGGGCTACCTCAACGAAGTGTTCCTCGGCCAGGACGGCCAGCGCTCGGTGAACGGCTTCGGCCTCGCCAGCCAGTATTTCTTCAGTCAGCCGCTGTCGGAGCTGAAGCTGCCGCAGGTGGCTTTGCTGGTCGGCATGGTGAAGGGGCCTTCCTACTACAACCCGCGGCGCAACCCGGAGCGCGCGCTGGAACGCCGCAACGTGGTCCTCGACGTGCTCGCCGAGCAGGGCGTGATCACCGCCGACGAGGCCGCTGCCGCCAAGCAGACGCCGCTGGGTGTGACTCGCCAGGGCAGCATGGCCAACAGTTCCTATCCGGCCTTCCTGGACCTGGTGAAACGCCAGCTGCGCGAGGATTACCGCGATGAGGACCTGACCGAGGAAGGCCTGCGCATCTTCACCAGCTTCGACCCCATCCTGCAGATGAAGGCCGAGTCCGCCGTCAGCGAAACCTTCAAGCGCCTCGAAGGCCGCAAGGGCGTCGCCGAAACCGAGACCGCGATGGTCGTGACCAATCCGGAAACCGGTGAGATCCAGGCGCTGCTCGGCAGCCGCGACCCGCGCTTCGCCGGCTTCAACCGCGCCGTCGATGCGGTGCGGCCGATCGGCTCGCTGGTCAAGCCGGCGGTCTACCTGACCGCCCTTGAAAGGCCGAGCCAGTACACCCTGACCAGTTACATCCAGGACCAGCCGTTCCAGGTGAAGGGCAAGGATGGTCAGGTCTGGACGCCGAAGAACTATGAAGGCACCGCCAACGGCACCATCTTCCTCTACCAGGGGTTGGCCCGTTCGCTGAACCTGTCCACCGCGAGGCTGGGCCTCGACCTTGGAGTGCCGAACGTCCTGAAGACGCTGGAGCGCCTGGGCGTGTCGCCGAACTGGCCGGCCTATCCATCGATGCTGCTGGGCGCCGGTGCGCTGAGCCCGATGCAGGTGGCGACCATGTACCAGACCATCGCCAGCGGTGGTTTCAATACGCCGCTGCGCAGTATCCGCAGCGTGCTTGCAGCCGACGGGCAGCCGCTCAAGCGTTATCCGTTCCAGGTCCAGCAGCGCTTCGATCCGGGCGCCATCTACCTGCTGCAGAGCGCCATGCAGCGCGTGATGCGCGAAGGTACCGGGCGCTCGGTCTACAACCAGCTGCCGGCGTCCCTGACCCTGGCGGGCAAGACCGGTACCACCAACGATTCGCGCGACAGCTGGTTCTCCGGTTTCGGCCAGGACCTGCTGGCGGTGGTATGGATCGGTCGCGACGACAACGGCAAGACGCCGCTGACCGGCGCTACCGGCGCGCTGCAGATCTGGACCAGTTTCATGCGCAAGGCCGACCCCGCGCCGCTGGACATGCCGATGCCGGACAATGTCGTGCAGGCCTGGGTCGATCCGCATACCGGGCAGGGCACTGACGCCAACTGCCCGGGCGCGGTGCAGATGCCTTATATTCGTGGAAGCGAGCCTGCGCCTGGCGCGGGTTGCGGAAACCAGACGCCGGCCGGCGAAGTCATGGACTGGGTGCGCGGCTGGCTGAACTGATGCAAGAGGATTGGAAGTGAGAAAAGCTTGGTTTGCAGCGTCGGCGACTCTGGCGCTTCTGTCCGGTTGTGCGTCCCCGCAGCACGGTGCGATTCCCGTGCAGGACTCCGGTACCTCGGTCTCCAACTCGGAGCGTGTCGGCCGCAGTGGTGGCAACGCCCAGGCGCCGGTACGTGCCGGCGCCGGCCAGAGCATCCCGCAGGGTGATTCCGGCGTGACCGTGATGGTCCCGCAGGATGCCGGCATGGCGCCGATCCAGACGTTCCCCGCACAGACCGGCGCGGCGCCGATCAGTACCTCGCCGATGACCACGGCGCCGGGTGCCACCGGCTCGCCCTATTCTTCGCAGCAGCCGATTTCCACCAGCGGCGGCATTACCTCCAACGGTGGATTCCAGTCGCAGACCTACCAGCAGCCGGCCTACCAGACCCAGCCGGCCGCACCGTCGAGCCAGGGCAGTTCCTACCAGGGACCGTCCGGGATTCCGTCGAGCAACTCCGGCCTGGCGGCGGACGAGCAATTGGATGGTCCGGTGCTGGCGCTGCTGACCTCCGCGTCGCAGCAGCAGGGCGGTGGTGATCTGAACGGCGCTGCTGCCAGCCTGGAGCGTGCCCAGCGCATCGCTCCGCGCGAGCCGCAGGTACTGTACAAGCTGGCCCAGGTTCGACTGGCCCAGGGCGATGCCGCACAAGCCGAACAGGTGGCGCTGCGCGGTCTGTCGCTGGCCAATGGTCGTCCGACCATGCAGGCCAGCCTGTGGGACCTGATCGCCAAGTGCCGTGACCAGCAGGGCAACGCTGCCGGCGCCGCCGAGGCGCGCCAGAAAGCCAAGGTGACCCTCTGATGGACGGGCGCGTGCTCGCCATCGCCGATCAGTTGCTGCTGATCGAGCGGGAGCTGCGTGCGATCGGAAAGTGGGGAAGCGAAAGCCCGTCGACGGACAGGCTTTCCAGCGTCGAGCCCTTCTGCGTGGACACGCTGGCGCTGGAGGAGTGGCTGCAGTGGATCTTCCTGCCGCGGATGAAGCTGATCATCGAGAGCGACGCAGACCTGCCCACTGCTTCGGGCATTCGCGCTATCGCCGAAATGGCCTACGCCAACGAAGGCGCGCACGTTGCAGCGCTGCTGGATGCGCTCGGCGCCTTCGATCAGCTGATCAGTCCGACGCCCTGAACGGGCGTCAGTTGCAGTTCTCGCGGATGCTCTTCTCGCTGGCCGCGATGCGCCCCTGGCGCTCTTCTTCGGTGATCCGGCGCAGATCGCCGTTGCCGTCGTCCACGCGGACGCGCGGGTTGTTCTTCAGCTGAGCCACGTCGTTACGCAGCTTGTCGCATTGCTTGAGGCGCTCGGCTTCCTGCTGCGCCACTTCCTGGCGGACCTTCTCGTCGGCGGCCTTCTGCTTTTCATCCTCGCTGGGCGGGAGCGTCGGCCTGGTGGCGGCGGGCGGCGGGAAATTGCTGCTGGCCTTTGGCGGGGCGGAGTTGGTGTTCACCGTGGCGGCATCGGCGCCTTCTGGCGGTTGTGCGCCGAAATGGGTGATGCCCTGGGCGTCGACCCATTTGTAGACCTGCGCGGCCATCACGGTCGGGGCCAGTGCGAGCAGCAGGCTGCCCATGAAAATCGTCCGTCGCATGCGTTGTCGGTCCTTGGGGTGCGGAGTCTGCCGGTAACTATAACCAAAACGTGCGCTTATTCACTCTGAGAAAGTTCACATCCCGGCGTCATTCAAAGCCATATATGGCTTGACTTGCCCGCCTCGTTTCAGAAGAATCCAAGGTTCGCTGCAGTGGGCCGGCCGCAAGCTGGTTTTACTCGGCAGACAAGAGGTGCTACCCGCGCCGCAAAGTTTCACCCTGTTTCGCGTTACCTCGCGCTGGGTGGAGGCTCTCCGTAACACAAACAGGAGTGTCTCCAGGTTCTGCTCTATCGGCAGTCGACGTAGCCGGCGATTACATTCGCCCATGTCTGCCGGGCAGCCATCCAAGTCGGTCCCCCACGTTGGGGGTTTCCGTATATAGCGTTCTAGAGGTGACAACGTGGAACTTTTATCCGGCGCTGAAATGGTCGTCCGCTCCCTGCGTGACGAAGGCGTTAAGTACATCTACGGGTACCCGGGCGGTGCCCTCCTGCATATCTACGACGCTCTCTTCAAAGAGAACGAAGTCACCCACATCCTGGTTCGCCACGAGCAGGCTGCCACCCACATGGCCGACGGCTATGCGCGCGCCACCGGCAAGCCGGGCGTGGTGCTGGTGACCTCCGGTCCCGGCGCGACCAACGCCGTCACCGGCATCGCTACCGCCTACATGGACTCCATCCCGATGGTGGTGATCTCCGGCCAGGTCGCGAGCAACATGGTCGGCACCGACGCGTTCCAGGAAACCGACATGGTCGGTATCTCGCGTCCGATCGTGAAGCACAGCTTCATCATCAAGCACCCGTCGGAGATCCCCGAGGTCATCAAGAAGGCCTTCTATATCGCCCAGTCCGGCCGTCCCGGCCCGGTGGTGATCGATATTCCGAAGGACATGGGCGATCCGACCCAGAAGTTCGAATACAACTACCCGAAGAAGGTCAAGCTGCGCTCCTACAGCCCGGCGGTCCGTGGCCACTCCGGCCAGATCCGCAAGGCTGCCGAGATGATGCTCGCCGCCAAGCGCCCGATCATCTACGCCGGTGGCGGCGTGATCATGGGCAATGCCGCCGAGCCGCTGACCGAAGTGGCGCGCATGCTCAATGTGCCGGTCACCAATACCCTGATGGGGCTGGGTGGCTATCCGGGTACCGATCGCCAGTTCGTCGGCATGCTCGGCATGCACGGCAGCTACACCGCGAACCTCGCCATGCACCACGCTGACGTGATCTTCGCCGTCGGCGCGCGCTTCGACGACCGCGTGATCAATGGCGAGACGGCGGCCAAGTTCTGCCCGAACGCCAAGATCATCCATGTCGACATCGACCCGGCCTCGATCTCCAAGACCGTGAAGGCCGACATTCCGATCGTCGGCCCGGTGGACAGCGTCCTGACCGAAATGGTCGCGATCCTCAAGGAAATCGGCGAAACCCCGAACAAGGAAGCCCAGGCTGCCTGGTGGAAGCAGATCGAGGAATGGCGCGGCACCCGCGGCCTGTTCCCGTACAACATGGGCGACGGCAGCATCATCAAGCCGCAGACCGTGATCGAGACCCTCTGCGAAGTCACCCACGGCGATGCCTATGTCGCTTCCGACGTGGGCCAGCACCAGATGTTCGCGGCGCAGTACTACCGCTTCAACAAGCCCAACCGCTGGATCAACTCCGGCGGCCTGGGCACCATGGGCTTCGGCTTCCCCGCTGCGATGGGCGTGAAGCTGAACTTCCCCGAAGCCGACGTCGCCTGCGTGACCGGTGAAGGCAGCATCCAGATGAACATCCAGGAACTGTCCACCTGCCTGCAGTACGACCTGCCGGTGAAGATCGTCAACCTGAACAACGGTGCGCTGGGCATGGTCCGCCAATGGCAGGACATGCAGTACAACAGCCGTTACTCGCACTCCTACATGGAATCGCTGCCGGACTTCGTCAAGCTGGCTGAGGCGTACGGCCACGTCGGCATGCGCATCACCGACCTGAAGGACCTGAAACCGATGATGGAAGAAGCCTTCGCGATGAAGAATCGCCTGGTCTTCCTCGATATCCAGGTCGATACCAGCGAGCACGTCTACCCGATGCAGATCCGCGGTGGTGCGATGCGCGACATGTGGCTGAGCAAGACGGAGCGTACCTGATCATGCGACACATCATTTCCCTGCTGCTGGAAAACGAACCCGGCGCGCTCTCCCGCGTGGTCGGCCTGTTCTCCCAGCGCAACTACAACATCGAAAGCCTGACCGTCGCCCCGACCGAGGATCCGACGCTGTCGCGCCTGACCCTGACCACCGCCGGTCAGGATGAGGTCATCGAGCAGATCACCAAGAACCTCAACAAGCTCATCGAGGTGGTAAAACTGGTGAATCTCTCGGAGAGCGCGCACATCGAGCGCGAGCTGATGCTGGTGAAAGTGAAGGCCACCGGCGCCCAGCGCGCCGAGGTCAAGCGCACCACCGACATCTTCCGCGGGCAGATCGTCGACGTCACCAGCAGCGTCTACACCGTGCAGCTGGCCGGTACCAGCGACAAGCTGGACAGCTTCATCCAGGCCATCGGCACCGCGTCGATCCTCGAAGTTGTCCGCAGCGGCGTCACCGGCATTGCCCGTGGCGACAAGACTCTCAGCATCTGATTTGAAATACGGCCCACGAGGCCAACTGACAGGGGATTACCCAAATGCGCGTTTTCTACGATAAAGACTGTGACCTCTCCATCGTTCAGGGCAAGAAAGTTGCCATCATCGGTTACGGATCCCAAGGCCACGCCCACGCCTGCAACCTGAAAGACTCCGGCGTCGACGTCACCGTCGGCCTGCGTGCGGGTTCTTCCTCGGTTGCCAAGGCCCAGAACCACGGTCTGAAAGTCGCCGAAGTGGCCGAAGCCGTTGCCGCTGCCGACCTGGTCATGATCCTGACCCCGGACGAATTCCAGGGCCGCCTGTACAAGGACGAGATCGAGCCGAACCTGAAGAAGGGCGCGACCCTGGCCTTCGCCCACGGCTTCTCCATCCACTACAACCAGGTCGTACCGCGCGCTGACCTCGACGTGATCATGATCGCGCCGAAGGCCCCGGGCCACACCGTTCGCTCCGAGTTCGTCAAGGGCGGCGGCATCCCTGACCTGATCGCCATCTACCAGGACGCTTCGGGCAATGCCAAGAACGTCGCCCTGTCCTACGCCTGCGGCGTTGGCGGCGGCCGTACCGGCATCATCGAAACCACCTTCAAGGACGAGACCGAAACCGACCTGTTCGGCGAGCAGGCCGTTCTGTGCGGTGGTTGCGTCGAGCTGGTGAAAGCCGGTTTCGAAACCCTGGTCGAAGCCGGTTACGCTCCGGAAATGGCCTACTTCGAGTGCCTGCACGAACTGAAGCTGATCGTTGACCTCATGTACGAAGGCGGCATCGCCAACATGAACTACTCGATCTCCAACAACGCCGAATACGGCGAATACGTGACCGGCCCGGAAGTCATCAACGCCGAATCCCGTCAGGCCATGCGCAACGCTCTGAAGCGCATCCAGGACGGCGAATACGCCAAGATGTTCATCTCCGAAGGCGCCACCAACTACCCGTCGATGACCGCCAAGCGCCGCAACAACGCCGCTCACGGCATCGAAGTCATCGGCGAGCAACTGCGCGCCATGATGCCGTGGATCGCTGCCAACAAGATCGTCGACAAGACCAAGAACTAAGGTCCTTTCGACAAACGAGGAAACGCGGCGCCTGCCGCGTTTTTTCGTTTAGGGGCGGTGATCTGGTATAAAGCGGGGGCGTCGGGTGAGTCTGCGCAGTAGCGTGCCCCGACGAATCTCAGCCTCAACGAGTTCTCAAGGAATCGTCCATGAGTGAAGGTCACGAGGAGCCCAACAAGGCTTCCGACACCGAAGAAAGTCTGCTGCCCATCGATGAGCACATCGAAGAGGGTCATGACGCCGAAGGTCGCAAGGTTCGTCATCGCGGCATCTACCTGCTGCCCAACCTGTTCACCACCGCGGCGCTGTTCACCGGCCTCTACGCCATCATCAATGCCATGAACGGCGATTTCTCCAACGCCGCCATCGCCATCTTCGTCGCCATGGTCCTCGACGGCCTCGACGGTCGCGTGGCTCGCCTGACCAACACCCAGAGTGCCTTCGGCGCCGAGTACGACTCGCTGTCCGACATGGTTGCCTTCGGTGTCGCTCCGGCGCTGGTCGCTTTCGAGTGGGCGCTGAGCAGCCTGGGCAAGGTCGGCTGGATGGTCGCCTTCATCTATGTGGCCGGTGCCGCGCTGCGCCTGGCCCGCTTCAATACCCAGGTGGGCAAGGCCGACAAGCGCTACTTCATCGGTCTGGCCAGCCCGGCTGCGGCCGCACTGGTGGCCGGTACGGTGTGGGCGTTCGCCGACTTCGACGTGCAGGGCGCCAAGGTTTCCTTGCTGGTTGCCCTGATGGTCGCTGCCGCCGGCATGCTGATGGTCAGCAACATCAAGTACTACAGCTTCAAGGATCTCGACCTGCGCGGCCGCGTGCCGTTCATGGCGATCCTGGTGGTGGTGCTGGCATTCGCCGTGGTCTTCACCGACCCGCCGCGCATCCTGCTCCTGCTGTTCCTTGCATACGCCACCTCCGGCCCGGTGCAATACTTGTTGCAATTGCGCCGTCGCAAGCAGCCGCCTGCCGTGTAATTTCCAGCGGGCTCCGCAGTCTACTGGCGCATACAGCCAGTCGTTGCGGAGCCCGTCATGCTGATCAAGTCGTCCCGCCTTTCCGATTGCCACGAATCGGAAGTCACGCCCGAATCCCTTTATCTCTCCCGTCGCCGTTTTCTCGGTGGTGCGATGGCGGCTGCCGCGTTGTCCGGATTGCCGCGGTTGAGCTTTGCCGAAGGTGGTCGCTATGCCGACGTGGCTGAGGCGGCTGCTCCTTCGTGGCTGACGGAGAAGTTATCCGCAACCCGCTGGGATGCCGTGACGGTAAAAGGCGAAGCCATTACGCCCTTCAAAGATGCGACCACCTACAACAACTTCTATGAGTTCGGCCCGGATAAGGGGGATCCCGCTGCCAATGCGGGTGCCCTGAAAACCGAGCCATGGTCTGTGGTGATCGACGGGGAAGTGGGCAAGCCAGGCAAGTACGCGCTCGAAGACTTCATCAAGCCCTACCAGTTGGAAGAGCGCATCTACCGTTTACGCTGTGTCGAAGCCTGGTCGATGGTCATCCCGTGGATCGGCTTTCCGATCTCCGAGCTGATCAAGCGGGTGGAGCCGACCAGCAAGGCCAAGTACGTGCGCTTCGAAACCCTGGTGGATCGCAAGGACATGCCGGGAGTGCAGTCCAACTTCGCCCTGATCGACTGGCCTTATGTGGAAGGGTTGCGCATGGACGAGGCAATGCATCCGTTGGCGATATTGGCTGTCGGCATGTATGGCCGGGTACTGGCGAACCAGAACGGCGCGCCGCTTCGTCTGGTTGTGCCGTGGAAGTACGGCTTCAAGGGCGCCAAGTCCATCGTGCGAATCAGTTTTGTCGAAGAACAGCCGAAGACCACCTGGCAGAGTCTGGCCTCGGATGAATATGGCTTCTATGCCAACGTCAATCCGACGGTGGACCACCCTCGCTGGACTCAGGCGCGCGAGCGTCGCCTGCCCAGTGGACTATTCAGTCCCAATGTTCGTCCTACCCTCATGTTCAACGGCTACGCCGATGAAGTCGCTTCGCTCTATGCGGGCATGGATCTGAGGAAGGATTACTGATGCGCTATCCGTTCTGGCGGGCAGGGGTATTCCTGGCTGCGCTGCTGCCGCCGCTCTGCTGGCTGTACCAGGCCTGGATCTTCGATCTCGGTCCGGACCCGGGCAAGGCATTGGTCGACCGGTTGGGGCAGGGCGGTCTGGTCCTGCTACTCATTACCCTGTCCATGACTCCCCTGCAGAAGATCACGCGATGGGGAGGCTGGGTGCAGGTCCGTCGCCAGCTGGGTTTATGGTGCTTCACCTATATAGTGCTGCACCTGAGTGCCTATGCCGTCTTCATCCTGGGGCTGGATTGGGCGCAGCTGGGTGTCGAACTGCGCAAGCGTCCATACATCATCGTCGGTTTCCTTGCCTTCCTCGGCTTGCTCTCCCTGGCGATCACCTCCAACCGCTACAGCATGCGCAAGCTGGGGACCAACTGGAAGAAACTGCATCGCCTGATATATGTCATCCTCGGTCTGGGATTGCTGCATATGCTGTGGGTCGTGCGGTCCGATCTGGAGCGCTGGGCGATCTATGCAGCCATAGGCTTGGTCCTGATGCTGCTGCGGGTGCCGCCGGTGGCCCGACATCTGCCTAAGCTGCGTGGCCGTCTGGCAGCTAATTGAAGAAAGTTTAAATTAGTCGTTGACGGCCGATTTAAACTCCCTATAATGCGCACCACTCCCAGCGACGAAGCGCTGAAAGAACTTGAAAATCAAGTACTTACAGAGGTTCTAGTTGAGGGTGGTGGTCGGGCAGGTGATTCACTTGCCGCTCTCATTCGCTGCTCCGGTAGCGAGCTGAAAAGAAGATCGCCGAGGTGGTTGACAGCGAGTTTGATCGCTGTAGAATGCGCCTCCCGCTGATGAGAAGGTTTCCTTCGCTGAAGCACAAGCGATTGAGTAGAAAAGAAATTTTCGAAAATAAAGCTTGACGGAAAGAGAGGTTAGCGTAGAATGCGCGCCTCGGTTGAGACGAAAGCCTCAGCCAAACGCTCTTTAACAAGTTGAATCAAGCAATTCGTGTGGGTGCTTGTGATGTAAGACTGATGATCGACTGATTATCAG
>NZ_JBGLYK010000085.1:0-21967 GCF_047304025.1 Pseudomonas sp. Pseusp97
CTCGCGGCCCCAATGGCGTACCCCAACCCCCCCCCCCCCCCCCCCCGCCCGCGGGGGGGGGTTGTCGGGGTGCCCCCACCCCCACCCCCCCCCCCCCCCCGCGCCGGCTGACCTGTAGGAGCGAGCTTGCTCGCGAACAAAGTCCACCAGCAGCTCCGGCGCTGGGCGGTTCGCGAGCAAGCTCGCTCCTACGAAAAGCAGTGCTCCGTTGACCTCGCTCAGCACGCGCAAGCCGCGGATTTCCTAGAGTGGCGGCCTTTATCCACAGCCCGCTCCGCCACCATGTCCCACACCCCGTTTTCTCCCGAACTGCTCTGCCCCGCCGGCTCGCTGAAGAGCCTGCGCCACGCCTTCGCCTATGGCGCCGACGCCGTCTATGCCGGCCAGCCGCGCTACAGCCTGCGGGTGCGCAACAATGAATTCGACCACGCCAACCTCGCCATCGGCATCAACGAGGCCCATGCACTCGGCAAGCGCCTGTACGTGGTGGTGAACATCGCCCCGCACAACGCCAAGCTGAAGACCTTCCTGCAGGACGTCGAATCGGTGATCGCCCTCGGGCCGGATGCGCTGATCATGTCCGATCCCGGCCTGATCATGCTGGTTCGCCAACATTTCCCCGAGGTTGATATCCACCTCTCCGTACAGGCCAACGCCGTGAACTGGGCCAGCGTGGAGTTCTGGCGCCAGCAGGGACTCAAGCGGGTGATCCTGTCCCGCGAGCTGTCGCTGGAAGAAATCGGCGAAATCCGTTTACGCGTGCCCGGCATGGAGCTGGAAGTCTTCGTCCACGGCGCGCTGTGCATGGCCTACTCCGGGCGTTGCCTGCTGTCGGGCTACATCAACCGCCGCGACCCCAACCAGGGCACCTGCACCAACGCCTGCCGCTGGGAATACCAGACCCACGCCGCCCATGAAGACGAACTGGGCCACGCGGTGCGCAACGTCGAACCAGCCCTGGGCATCGGCGCGCCGACGAAGGAGATCGTTCTGCTCGAAGAAGCCAACCGCCCCGGCGAGTTGATGGACGCCTTCGAGGATGAGCACGGCACCTACATCCTGAATTCCAAGGACCTGCGCGCCATCCAGCACGTGCAACGATTGACGCAGATGGGCGTGCATTCGCTGAAGATCGAGGGACGAACCAAGTCCCACTACTACGTCGCGCGTACCGCCCAGGCCTACCGCAAGGCCATCGACGATGCCGTCGCCGGGCGCGCCTTCGATCTCGGCCTGATGGATACCCTGGAGTCCCTCGCGCACCGTGGTTATACCGAAGGCTTCCTGCGCCGCCATGTGCACAACGAATACCAGAACTACCAGTACGGCCATTCGCTGTCCGAGCGCCAGCGGTTCGTCGGCGAGTTCACCGGCGAGCGACGCAACGGCCTGGCCGAAGTGCGGGTGAAGAACCGCTTCGAAGTGGGCGACAGCGTCGAGCTGATGACCCCGGCGGGCAACCGCACCTTCCACCTGCCGGCCCTTGAGAACACCCGCGGCGAGTCCATCGACGTCGCGCCCGGCGATGGGCATGTGGTCTACCTCCCGGTGCCCGAGGAGCTGGACCTGCAATACGCGCTGCTGATGCGCAACCTGAAGGGCGGCAGTACCCGCGATGCGCGGGAACCGGCGGCGGCCGGCGGTTGCGGGAATGATTGCGGCAAGTGCGGGTGTGACGGCTGAGTCCTCTGCCGGCGGAAAGCTATCGCGGACGGAGTCCGCTCCTACCTGAAATATCGTTCCGGGAGCTTGCCCTCTCCCCAGCCCTCTCCCTGAAGGGAAAGGGAGCTGTCCGTGCCGGCTGACACTTCCGTATCAACCTGCACTAGACGGTCCCCTCTCCCTTCAGGGAGAGGGAAAATTCCAGCCACGAACTTTCAGAGAAAGGCAGTCGCCCCTACCCAAGGCTGAACACCCTGCCGGGGGAATGCGCCGCCATAGCCAAACCGCCGGCGTGCGTAGGAGCGGACTCCGTCCGCGATCGGCCCACCGCCCGCACCAACGTCACGGATGCTCCAGACCGTAGGGCGCATAACCCGGAACGGGTTATCCGCCGGGATGGCGGATAACGCCCGCGGAGTTATCCGCGAGCCCGCCCCACCGCAGAGGCAAACGTAGGATGGCGTGGAGCGCAGCGATACCCATCAATCCCGTGGACCGGCAGCATGCGCTCCACCCATCCTACAAAGAGCTCCGGGCTTGGTCCCAACGGGCTCACGGGTTCTGCAGGAACACCACATACCCCCTGAACCACCGGCTCTTCGCCAGGTAGTCCGGTGCCTGCCACTGCCCGTACTGCGCCAGGCCGATGCGGAAGGGCAGTTGCAGGCGCGCCACGCGCGGAAGGTAGGCCCGGTAGTTGGGGATGGTCTGGCGCCCCTGGTAGGTCTGCACCACCACCTCGTCCACCACGCCGGCCAAACGGTTGATGGTCTCCGGCGCCGCGTTGCTGCCCCAGTCCATCAGCCCGGTGATGCTCAGCTTGCAGCCCGCCGGCAGCCGCTTGCGCAGATCCTGCAGGAAGTCGACGTATTCGTGCAGGTAGCGCGTGCGCGCATCGAAGTCGATCTGCACGCCCACCACCGGATTGCCGGCGGCGCGCCAGCGGCGCAGTTGCGACAGCAGGGTGCGGTAGATCTCCTCGTTCCAGCGCAGGGTGTGGGCGCGGTAGACCACCCACACTTCGCCCTGCTTCAGGCGCGGGATGGCGATGCCCTGGGCGATCAGCCGGGCGCGGCCGTCGCTGTAGCGCGGCGCACTGATCTGTCCTTGCAGCACATAGAGAGTACGCGCCTGGGCCAGCACCGGCTGGGGCGAGACGCCGCTCCAGAGCCAGAAGGCGTCGTGGTCCGCGGCGTCCACGCCAGCCGCCAGGGCGTTGCCCGCGAGCAACGCCAGCGCCAGCGCCAGGACGCGCCGCACGGGGCTTACCAGTAGTACTTCAGGGACTTCGCCCAGGGCGTGGCGGCGTACTGCCCCTTGAGGGTGCGGAACCACTGCTTGCGCTGCGACGGGGCGATGTCCTGGCTGCCGCAGCCGTTGTAGCCGCTGGGCGCGAAGCAGTTGATGGCGCGGAACAGCGCGTAGGCGCGGTCCTCTTCCACGGCCTGCTTGTCGGCGATGACCTTGAGGTAGCCGTCCATGCGCGAATAGGGCGTTCCGGCGAACAGCGATTCGCCGCCGCCCAGCTCGCGCTCGCTGGGCTGGGTGTCCAGCGGGAAGCCGTCCAGGCCGTTGCGCAGGATGAACTCGCCCAGGCAGTTCAGCGCCTTGGGCGGCTGCGGGTTCTGCAGCAGGTCGCGGGCGACGTCGACGATGGCCGGGCATTCGTAGCCGCTGTCGTTCTTGCCGCCCGGCCACTGGAACAGCGACAGCGGCATGCTGCCGTAGAGGTAGCCGATGCTGGCGCCCAGCGGCTTGCCGCTGCCGTCGGTGGGCAACAGCGCGAGGTCGTCGATGTAGGCCTGGTACTGGCCGTGCAGCAGGTCCTTGTAGAGCAGGGCGAACAGCGCGGTATCGCGCTCCTCCACCGAGACGCCGGTGGATTTCGCCTGCTGGCGCAGCAGGTCGGGGCCGGCGACGTGGCGCAGGAGGATTTCACGGATGATCGGCGTGCGCACCGGCGAGCCCTCGGCGAACACCTTCACCAGGCGGTCGCTGCGCTCATAGTTGAAGGCCAGCGCCAGCTCCAGCTGCTCGCGCTGCAGCGGCTGCTCGGCGAGCGGCAGCAGGCGCAGCCAGAGCTTCTCGGCGGCGATCCAGTCGTTACCGGCCTCCAGGGCGAAGCCGCGCAGGGTCTGCTGGCTGAAGGCGAGGTAGTCGAGCTTGGCCGGCACTTCCTCGGGCAGGGCCTTCAGCGCCTCGGCGGGCTTTTCCTCGACGTACAGCTGGTAGGCCGCGGTCAGGTAGTCGTGCAGGCCGGGGTACTTGGCGAACAGGTCCTTCTGCGCGGCCAGGCCGGCGGCGTCGAGGGCGCGCGGTTCGTTGGGTTCGTGGTGGCGCATCTGCATCAGGTCGAGCACCGCCAGCAGGCGTGCGTCGCGCACATCGGCCGGATGCGCGGTGACCAGCAGCTTGTTGTCGACTTCCTGCATCAGTTGCGGCAGATCGTCGGCGTCCTCGCGGGCGAACAGCTCGGCGTACTCGCCGGCCAGCCGGCTTTCATCGCTCATCAGCCAGTAGACGCGGCGCGTCAGCCCCTTGGCCGAGACAGCGTAGCGACCCTGTGGATAAGCCTTGAGGTAATCGCCCAGCGCGGACTCGGCCTGGGCGAGGATTTTCTTGTCGACCTTGCGCAGGTCCGGGTAGCCCATCTCGTCGAAGGCGTTCTGCTGCGCCTGGTTGAGCAGCGCGCGGGCAACCATGTAGCGCGAGGTTTCCTTCAGCCAGGGCTGGTCGCTGTCCTGCAGGGCGCGGAAGGATTTCAGCGCCTCGCCGAAGCGGCCGCTGTAGAAATCCGCCGCGCCCTTGAGGTAGCTGCGGTAGGCCTTGGCCTGCGCGCTTTGCAGGTCGCCCGGCAGCAGCACGCTGAGCTGGGTTTCGTCCCACTGGCAGGCACCCAGCAGAGTCAGGCGCGCGCCGGCCAGGCCCTGGCGCTCGCCGGCGGAAAGGCCGTCGACCAGCAGCAGCTGGCGGAGGAAGTCCTGGGCGGTGGCGGCGTTGTTGCTGCGGCAGCGGCTGCCTTCGCCGCTGGCGAAGCTGTCGGCGGAGGACTGCACGGCATCCGCCGGCAGGCCGATGCGCGCGGCGAGGTCGGCCAGCGGCGCGGTGCTGGCAGCGCTGGAGCTGTCGGTCGAGTCTCCTGGCGCTGAACCTTCCAGCCAGCGTGCCAGCGGGAAAGGCACCTGGCCGTAGCCCAGTTGCTGCTCGTCATCGGTCAGCGCACGGTTGGGAATGCTCGCCTGGCCCGCGTCGGCCAGCAGCAGCTGCAGGTTGACCCGGCTGTCGTTGCCGGGGCTGAGGAACGGCAGGCTGTTGCACACGTCCAGCGTGTCGCGCTTGAGGTTCCAGCTCGGGTAGCAGGAGTCGTCGCTGCTCGCGCGCGCCTGCTGCACGCCAAGGCAGCCGGTGATCAGGGCCAGCAGGGTCAGTCCGTACAGACGCATGAAGGATCCTTGTCCGTGGGTGCCCGCACGCCGGGCCGGAAATCAGAGCAGGAAGAATCTTACCTCGCCGCGCCCGGTCTTGCCCGCTTGCTTGGGTACAAGACTGTAAACGCGACCTACCGCACAACAGGGGCTGCGACACGTTGTCCAGCTGGATTCTTCTTTGTTCCGGCTCAAAGAAGGAATCTGCCGACCGGGTATTTCTCTAGCCAACGACAGTTCGTCGATTACGGAGAGTTACCCATGCTTGATCAGGAAGATATTTCGCTTTCCCGCCGCAGCCTGCTGGCCGGCGCCGTGGTCCTGGGCGTGACCGGCAGTCTGCTCGGCAGCGGCAAGGCCCTCGCCGACGGGGAGGCAGCGCCGAAGAACATGGGTCCGGCCGCGGACCTGTCGAAGCTGGAGCACGTGCAGGTCGAGCTGGTCGCTCCGCCTTTCGTGCATGCCCACGAACAGCGCGCCAGGGGCAAGCCCAAGGTCGTGCAGTTCCGCATGGTGATCGAGGAGAAGAAGCTGGTCATCGACGACGATGGCACCGAGATCCACGCCATGACCTTCAATGGCTCGGTGCCCGGCCCGATGATGGTGGTGCACCAGGACGACTACCTGGAGCTCACCCTGGTCAACCCGGCGAGCAACACCCTGACCCACAACATCGACTTCCACGCCTCCACCGGCGCCCTGGGAGGCGGCGCGCTGACCCTCGTCCAGCCCGGCGAGGAAGTGAAGCTGCGTTTCCGCGCGACCCGCCCCGGCGTGTTCGTCTACCACTGCGCTCCGGGCGGCGCGATGATCCCGTGGCACGTGGTCTCGGGCATGAACGGCGCGATCATGGTGCTGCCGCGCGACGGCCTGAAGGACCGCGAAGGCAAGTCCCTGAAGTACGACAAGGTGGTCTACATCGGCGAGCAGGACTACTACGTGCCGCGCGACAAGGACGGCAACTTCAAGCGCTACGCCACACCAATGGAAAGCTACAACGACATGCAGCAGGTCATGAAGGGGCTGATCCCCAGCCACATCGTGTTCAACGGCAAAGTCGGCGCACTGACCGGCAAGAACGCGCTCAAGGCCAACGTCGGCGAGACTCTGCTGATCGTCCACTCCCAGGCCAACCGCGATACCCGCCCGCACCTGATCGGCGGCCACGGCGACCACGTCTGGGCCACCGGCAAGTTCCACAACCCGCCCGAGCAGGACCTGGAAACCTGGTTCATCCCCGGCGGTGCGGCTGGCGCGGCGCTGTACACCTTCCTGCAGCCGGGTTTGTACACCTACCTCAACCACAACCTCATCGAGGCCGTGCTGCTGGGCGCCGCGGCGCACATCCAGGTCGAGGGCCAATGGAACAATGACCTGATGAGCCAGATCCAGCCACCGGCTGCCATCAAGTAAGCCCGAGGCCGGTCCATGCGGGCCGGCCCTCTCCCGATAATCCCTACCGGCGACCGGGCAAACCATGCGCAAGACCCTCCTGATCGGCGTTCCCCTCGCACTGCTGCTGGGCGGGGCCTTCCTCCTGCTGCGGCCGCAGTACGCACCGGAACTCGCGCCACAAACCGTGACGCTCGGACCTCGCGACTTCGACTTCCGCCCGGCCGGCGATTACTGGCTGGAGAAGCGCGCAGTGGATGCGCCTTCGCAACGTGAGCATCTGTCCCCGCGCTTCGAAGTCATGAAGTTCCAGGTCAGCCAGGGCGAATACGCCCGCTGCGTGGCCGAGGGCGTTTGCCTCGCGCTGGATAGCGGCGCCCCCAGCGACGACCTGCCACTGACCGGCGCCAGCCTGCTGGACGCGCAGCTCTACGCCGACTGGCTGTCCCGGCGCACCGGCCAGCAATGGCGGTTGCCAACCGACCGCGAGTGGGCCTTCTTCGCCGGTTCGCGTTGGACCGACGACGCCCTGCGCATCGAAGACGACGACGGCAGCAACCCCGCCCGGCGCTGGCTGGCGCGCTACCGCCTGGAAGCGGAAAGCCGCACCAGCGCCTCGGCGCAACCCCAGCCGCGCGGCCGGCATGGGCTGAACGAATACGGCGTGGCCGACCTGGGCGGCAACGTCTGGGAATGGACCCAGAGCTGCCACCAGCGGGTCAACCTCGACGCCCAGGGCGCCCAGACCCACCGCGCCGAGTACTGCTCGATCCGCATCGCCGAAGGGCGCCACCGCGCGGCGATCAACGATTTCGTCCGCGATGCCCGTGGTGGCGGCTGCAGCGCCGGGCAACCACCGGACAACCTCGGATTCCGCCTGGTCAGAGACATCCCTTGATTCCCCTCAAGTTTCGCCGCAGCGCATAACCCTTATGCTGCGGCGAGCCTTCGGGAAGCATTGCCGTGACCGCCAACCTCACCCTCAATCGCGCCTGGCTGGGCAACTTGCCGCCCTTCGCCAACAGCAGCCGCGAGGAACAGGACGACATCCTCCGCCAGGCCAGCCTCCTGCGCCTGAACAGCGGCGCGGCCGTATTCGAGCAGGGCGCGCCGGCGACCAGCTTCTACCTGCTGGTGCACGGCCGGCTGAAAGCCACCCAGCTCACCGGCGACGGCCAGCGCGTGCTGGTGCGCGTGGTCAATCCGGGCGACCTGTTCGGCTTCGTCCGCGCCCTCGGCCGGCGCGACTATCCGGCCACCGCCACTGCCAGCCAGGACAGCCTGGTCCTGGCCTGGCCCACCAGCCAGTGGGAACCGCTGCTCGCGCGCCACCCCGGCTTCGCCCTGAACACCGTGCAGGCCATCGGCGAGCGCCTGCAGGAAGCCCATGTGCGTTTCTGCGAGCTGGCCACCGAAGAAGTCGAACGGCGCGTCGCCCATACCGTGCTGCGCCTGGTGCAGCAGTCCGGCCGCCCGGAGGCCGACGGCATCCGCATCGATTTCCCGGTCACTCGCCAGGACATCGCCGAGATGACAGGGACCACCCTGCACACCGTGTCGCGCATCCTCAGCGCCTGGGAAGATCGCGGCCTGGTCATCGGCGGCCGGCAGAAGCTGCTGGTGTGCAACCCGCAGCAACTGATGCGGGTGGCCGGCGGCGACGAGCGGGAAGCGGCGCTCGAGGGCGCTTGACTGCAATCAAGGAGCCCGGCGCGCACCTTTCCCTAGACTCACCGCCACCACCCTCAGATTGACGGCCACCCTGCGGCCGCCGTGCCCACTTCACCCGAGGCCCGCCATGACCGACAACCTCACCGACCGCACCCTGAGCGACCTGGCCTTCAGCCTGCCGGGCAGTTGCGCGCTGTTCCACGACTACAAGCTCGACTTCTGCTGCGCCGGCCAGCGCAGCCTGGGCGAAGCCGCCGACGAACAGGGCCTCGACGCCCAGCGCATCGCCGCCGAACTGCAGTCGCTGCCCCCTGCCAACGACCAGATCGACTGGCGCCTGACCAGCAACGACCAGCTGATCGACCACATCCTCGAGCGCTACCACAAGGTCCACCGCGAGCAGCTGCCGGCGCTGCTCCCGCTGGCCGAGCGCGTCGAGAGCACCCATGCCGCGCATCCGCAATGCCCCACCGGGCTGACCGCGCACCTGAAGAAGATGCAGGAAGAGCTGGAATGGCACATGTGCAAGGAGGAAAGCGTGCTGTTTCCCTGGCTGCGCCAGGGCGTCCCGCTGACCCACGTGCAGGGCCCGATCGGCGTGATGCGCCACGAGCACGACGAACATTCGCAGTCCCTCGCCGCACTGGCCGACCTGACCGACGACCTCACCGTGCCGGCGGATGGTTGCAACCGCTGGCGCCGTCTCTACAGCGGCCTGGAAGAGCTGCGCCGCGACCTGATGCAGCACATCCATCTGGAGAACAACCTGCTGTTCCTCGGCGCCAACCACCCGGCCTGAGCGCAGGCCCAAAGCCGGAGGGCGACCAGTGACAGCTTGTCTCACCTTGCAGCCCAGCGGCAGCGCGCATACTGGCGGGATTGTCCCCGCCCAGGAGCGCTCCGCCATGCTCGCGCATCGCGTCCACCACCAGATTCTGTGCGGCCACCACCTGTTCAACGTGCTCAACGAAGAACAGCTGGAGCAGTTGCTCGCCACCAGCACGCTGCTCAACCTGGAGAAAGGCGACAAGCTGTTCCTCCAGGGCGAGCCGGCCCACGCCTTCTACTTCGTGATTGCCGGGGCCGTGAAGATCTATCGCCTGACCCCGGAGGGCCAGGAAAAGGTGCTGGAGGTCGTCGGCAGCCGGCAGACCTTCGCTGAAGCCATGATGCTGATGGACACCCCCGACTACGTGGCCTCGGCCCAGGCGCTGGAGCCCACGCAGGTCTACCGCTTCGCCAACCGCACCTACATGGAGTTGCTGCACAGCAACCCGCAGCTGCCCTTCTCCCTGCTCGCCACCCTTTGCGTACGCCTGCACCGGCGGATCAACGAGATCGAGACACTGTCGCTGAAGAACTCCACCCACCGCGTGGTGCGCTACCTGCTCACCCAGCTCAACCGCCAGGGCGGCGAGGACCGGCGCTTCGAACTGCCGATGGCCAAGCAACTGGTGGCCGGGCACCTGTCGATCCAGCCGGAGACCTTCTCCCGCGTGCTGCGGCGGTTGATCGACGAGCACATCATCGACCTCGACGGGCGTCACGTGCAGGTGCTCGACGTCGCGCGGCTGGAACAGTTCGAGTAAGCCATGCGCCACTGCCTGTACTGCCAGCACGAGAGCCCCGAGGACGCTGCGGACTGCCCGCAGTGCGGGATGCCCCTGCCGGTGCACCAGCAGCTGGCGAAGCAGCGCCGGCTGCGGCGCTTCGCCTGGTATTGCGCGTTTCTCGCGATGTTCTGCGGGGTGATGATGGTGTGGTTGCCGCGCTAGGCTTCATATCGGCGCGCCTTCAGTAGGATGGCGTGGAGCGCAGCGATACCCATCGACGATCTCGCCGGCTCCCATTGATGGGTATCGCTGCGCTCCACCCATCCTACGGACCTGACTCCCGTCCTTTACCGTTACCCGAAAACTCCCTGTAGGGCGCTAACGCCCAGGCGTTATCCGCCGCGGCGGATGAAGCGTTCCGCTTCATTTGCCCTACGTTCCGACCGCCAAAACCGAACGCCCCGCACCAAACTGCTTTTCGTAGGAGCGAGGGGGACGCCTAGTTCTTGCTCGCGAACCGAACACCGCAGTGGGGCTCTGTTCGCGAGCAAGCTCGCTCCTACATTAAGAGCTGCTATCCCTGGCGGCGGGTGAGTTGCCGGTAGAGCTGTGGTAACCGCACCGGCAGCTGCGCCGGATCATTGATCAACAGATAACCCTGGCTGCCGAACAGGTGCGGCAGGTAGTCCGCCGCCTCGCGGTCGATGGTGATGCAGAACGGCACCAGCCCCGCGCGGCGGGCCTCCAGCACCGCCTGGCGGGTGTCCTCGACGCCGTAGCGTCCCTCATACAGGTCCAGGTCATTGGGCTTGCCGTCAGTAAGGATCAGCAGCACGCGCTGGCGCTCCTTGCGCTCCAGCAGGAGCTGCGTAGCACGGCGGATCGCCGCGCCCATGCGCGTGTAGTAGCCCGGCCGCAGCGCGCGGATGCGCCCGCGCACGGTGTCGTTGTAGCGTTCGTCGAAGGTCTTCAATTGCATCAGGCGCACCTGCTGGCGGCGCAGCGAGGAGAATCCGTACAGCGCGAAGCGATCACCCACCGCCTGCAGCGCCTCGCCGAACAGCAGCAGGCTGTCGCTGATCAGGTCGATCACCCGGTGCTCGTTGTCGATGTGCGCGTCGGTGGACATCGACAGGTCCGCCAGCAGCAGGCACGCGAGGTCGCGACGGGTCTGCCGGCGTTCGAGGAACAGCCCAGGCTCGCTGCAGGCGCCCAGGCGCCGTTCGACGCTGAAATCCAGCCAGGCTTCCAGGTCCAGCTCCGCGCCCTGGGGTTGCCGGCGCAGCCACTGCGGTTGTTGGCGCAGGCTCTCGAATTGCCGGCGCAGGCGCCGTGCAAGCGGCGCCAGGGCATCCGGCAGCGGCGCCGGCAAGGCATCGCGTGGCAGCATCGGTTGCAGGCAGACGTAATCATCGACCAGTTGCTGGCGACGGTAATCCCATTCCGGCAGGCGGATGCCCTCGCCCAGCGGTACGTCGTCGAAGTCGGCGGCCGGCAAATCGAGATCGAGCTTCAGCCCGCCGCCCTTCTTCTGCCGTTGCCGGGACAGGCTCAGGTGATCGAGGTCGTCGGCGACCTTCGCCGCATCCAGGTCCTCACTGTCGTCGCCGGCGCGATCCAGTTCGATGTGCTCGGACCAGCTGAACAGGTTCTCCAGGCGGAACAGCAACAGGCCACCGCGGCCGGGGTCCTGCTCGACCCGTTCCGCGCGCTTGCGCGCCAGGCCCGAGGCTTGGCTGTGGGGGGAGCGGCCCTGCTCGTCGCCGTCGATAAGGTCGGTGTGCTGCGGCGCGGCCAGGCGTTGCGGTGGATAGAGCCAGAGCGGCACCGGCCAGGGGGCCTTTTCACTGCGCGGCAGGCGCTCGACACTACCCGGATCACGCAGCGCCCGTTGCAGCGCCAGTTCCAGCTCCGCTTCGGCCGGCGGCAGGTCGCCGGCATCCGGACGCAGGCTCTGCAGCGCGTCCACCAGCCGGCGGTAGCGCGGGCGCAACAGGGGGTAGCGTTCCAGCAGGGCGCAGGTCCAGGCCTGGTTGTCGCGCGCCCAGTGGCGCATTGGTTGGCTGTGGGCGGCGAGCAGCGCCAGCCAGCGGTAGAGTTCGCGGTTCAGCTCGGCGTCGGGGTAAACCGCCAGCTGCGCGGGCAGGCGCAGGGAGTCGGCGTCGAACCAGGCCACCGGCAATTGCTGGCAGGTGCCGGCCACCTGTTGCAGCAGGCTGCGCCGCACCAGCAGTTCGCGGACGCTGGCGGCCTCCACGCCGACCCCGGCTTCGCCGCCGGTGCCGCGGAACAGCAGCAACAGGCTGCGCCGCACTTCCTCCAGGCTTACTGCCGCCTCCTCGAACTCCGGGCTGGCGCGGCGGGTGATGAAGCGGTGCCAGGCGCGGCCGAAGCCTTCTTCGATTTCGAGGTGGATGGGCATGGCGCCTCCATGGGGGAATAGGTTCAGGGAGGCACGGCGCCAAACGCCACGCCGGACCAGTCCCCTCTCCCTTCGGAGCGGGGCGCGTAGCCAGGGTTAGGGAGAGAGTGCTACCGGCCACTCCGGCGCTAGGTTCGGCCCTCTCCCCCGCCCTCTCCCTGAAGGGAGAGGGAGCTGAAAGCGCTGTCGGTGGGTTCACAGCGCTCCGGCAGGCTCCGTAAACGCCCCAAAGGGCCCGCCGCCAAGCGGACGAGCCCGAGTGGACGGTATCGATCAGCCCACCTGCGCCACACCGGCGGCAACGGCCACGCGGCCGCGCTGGCGGAAGCTCAGCAGGTAGCAGATCAGCCCGATGAAGAAGCCGACTCCGGAGTACAGGCGCAGCCAGAAGAAGATCTTCAGCTGATCGACCGTGGCCATGAACGGCAGGGCGGCGCCATCGGCGGGCATGCGTTGCAGCCAGACTTGGACGATGCCGGCGGCGGTGAGCATCAGGGTGATCAGCAGCATGGAGATGGTCATCAGCCAGAAGCCCCAGATCTCCAGGCTCTGCGCACGGGCGTCAGGCGCTTCGCCGATGCCCCGCAGGCGCGGCATGGCGTAGCTGATCATGGTCATGACGATCATCGCGTAGGCGCCGTAGAAGGCCAGATGCCCGTGGGCGGCGGTGAGCTGCGAGCCGTGGGTGTAGTAGTTCACCGGAGCCAGGGTGTGCAGGAAGCCCCATACGCCGGCGCCGAGGAAGGCGGTCACGGTGGTGCCCAGGGCCCACAGCGCGGCGGCCTTGTTCGGGTGCTCGCGGCGGCGACGGTTCACCATGTTGAAGGCGAACAGCACCATGGCGAAGAACGGCAGCGGTTCCAGCGCGGAGAAGATCGAGCCCAGCCACAGCCAGACCTGCGGCGCGCCGATCCAGAAGAAGTGGTGGCCGGTGCCGATGATGCCGGTGATCAGGGCCATGGCGATGATCACGTAGAGCCATTTCTCCACGACCTCGCGGTCGACGCCGGTGATCTTGATCAGCACGAAGGCCAGCATCGCGCCCATGATCAGTTCCCACACGCCTTCCACCCACAGGTGCACGACCCACCACCAGTAGTACTTGTCGCGGGAGAGGTTTTCCGGGTTGTAGAAGGAGAACAGGAAGAACACCGCCAGGCCCACCAGGCCGGTCATCATCACCACGCTGACGGCGGTCTTGCGGCCCTTGAGCAGAGTCATGCCGATGTTGAAGAGGAAGCCCAGCGCCACCACCACTATGCCCATCTTGGTAATGGTCGGCTGCTCGAGGAACTCCCGGCCCATGGTCGGCAGCAGTTCGTTGTGGGTCAGCTTCGCCAGGCCCGCGTAGGGCACCAGCAGGTAGCCCAGGATGGTCAGCACGCCGGCGACGGCGAATATCCAGAACAGCACGATGGCCAGTTTCGGGCTGTACAGCTCGCGGTCGGCCTCTTCGGGGATCAGGTAGTAGGCGGCGCCCATGAAGGCGAACAGCAGCCAGACGATCAGCAGGTTGGTGTGCACCATCCGCGCGACGTTGAAGGGGATCGCCGGGAACAGGAAGTCACCCACCACGTACTGCATGCCCATGATCAGCCCGAAGACGATCTGCCCGACAAAGAGCATCAGGGCGAACACGAAATACGGCTTGGCCACCGACTGCGAGGCGAATTTCAGATACGGATTGCCCGGGTTCATGCTCAACCCTCCTTGTTCGGCGGCCATTGGTTGGTGTCGATCTTCGATGTCCACAGCAGGAACGCGGCGAGGTCGGTGACCTCCTGGTCGCTCAAGTGGAACTGCGGCATCTGCCGGCGGCCGGGCACGCCCAGCGGCTGCATCTTCATCCAGGCGGCGAGGAAGCTGCCGAAGGCCGCGTCACCGCCGCGGCGGATGGCGACGTTGCCCAGCTCCGGCGCGAAGTACGCGCCTTCGCCGAGGATCGAGTGGCAACCCACGCAGTTGTTCTGCTCCCACACCAGCTTGCCGCGCACCACCGATTCGGTGAGCTCACTCTGGTTGGTGCGCTTGGGGAAGGTGGTTTCGGTGTGATAGGTCAGCGCGAGGAACACCAGGAAGAAGAAAACGCCTCCTCCCAGGTAGATGTTCCTCGCCATCCCTTTGGTAAATGTCTCTGACATGGGCCCTCCTAGGTCATGGTCGGAGGCCATTGTAGGAAGCGTCCTAGGACGTCTCGCTTGATGGCAATCAAGAAAGACCAATGCTTCCAGTCAGGTATTTTTCCAGATAAAAATCAGTGGGTTGCGTGCAGAGCGAGGATCACGCCGGTGACTATCAGCGGCCAGCCGAGCAGCAGCGATTGCCACAGGCGCGGGCCGTGGTTCAGCTCCATGAAACGCAGCGCGATGATCCAGGCCTTGCCCAGGCCGAACAGCAGGATCGCCGCCACCGGCAGCAGCATGTCCGGCGCGTGGTGACCGAGCCAGACGGAAGCGACGGACATCGGCAGCATCGCCAACCAGGCGAGCAGCAGCGTCTTCATGAGCCGGGCGCCAGCACGTAGACCAGCGGGAAGAGCGCCACCCAGACCAGGTCGACCATGTGCCAATACAACGTTCCGGACTCCAGCCCGCCCAGGCTATCGCTGCGGTAGGCGCCGCGCAGGCAGCGCAGGGTCATCCAGCCGAGGATCGCCAGCCCCAGCAGCACATGCAGGAAGTGGAAGCCGGTGACCAGCCAGAACAGGGTGAAGAAGGTGCTGTGTTCCAGATCCAGCCCGCGCGCGGCAAGGTGCTGGTATTCGCCGGACTTGAGCACCACATGGGCCAGCCCCAGCAGCACGGCAGCGCCCAGCAGTGCGGCCGCGCGGCGTTGCTTGCCCTGGCGCACCTGCTCCACCGCCAGCGCCGCGCAGAAGCCGGCGGTGAGCAGCGTCAGGGTCAGCGCCAGGGCTGTGGACAGGTCCAGTTGCGCGCGGCCGGCGCGGAAACCTTCGACATCCAGGTGCTGGGTCACGGCGAAGACGATGATGAGGATGGCGAAGACGGTCAGCTCGGCGAGGATGAACAACCACATCGCCAGGTCGCCCGGCAGGCGCCGGACGCTGAGCGCGGCTTCAGGCGAAGTGGACATCGACCAGGTCCATCAGCGCGGCGACCGTGGCCTCGTCGTCCGACAGCGGCTCGGCGAGCCCGGCGCGGCAGGCGTCGCGCGGTGCCACGCCGGCCTGCAACAGGCGCGCGGTGAGCACCAGCAGGCGCGTCGAGCAGACTTCTTCCAGCTCCTGCCGCCCCAGCCGGCGCAGGGCCACGCCCAGTTGCGCCAGGCGCTGCGCCAGCTCGGCGGAAGCGCCGGCCTCGCGGGCGATGATGCCGGCTTCCACCTCTGGCGCGGGGTAATCAAAGCGCAGGGCGACGAAGCGCTGCCGGGTGCTGGGTTTCATGCCCTTCAGCAGGTTCTGATAGCCGGGGTTGTAGGACACCACCAGCATGAAGCCCGGCGGCGCCACCAGGGATTCGCCAGTTCGCTCGATGAACAGCTCGCGGCGATCGTCCGCCAGCGGGTGCAGCACCACCACGGTGTCCTGGCGCGCCTCCACCACCTCGTCCAGGTAGCAGATGCCGCCTTCGCGCACCGCGCGGGTCAGCGGGCCGTCCTGCCACCAGGTGCCGTCGCTGCCGATCAGGTGGCGGCCGACCAGGTCCGCCGCCGACAGGTCGTCGTGGCAGGCCACGGTGTACAGCGGCAGGTTCAGGCGCTGCGCCATGTGCTGGACGAAGCGCGTCTTGCCGCAGCCGGTCGGGCCCTTGATCAGCACCGGCATGCCCTGGGCGGCGGCATGGGTGAACAGCGCCACCTCGTTGCCGCTCGCCTGGTAGAAGAGCGACTCGATGTTCTGGGCGGGGGCGTTCATGGCGAGGAAATCTCTGTAGGAAGTTTCGGTAGGCAAACTAATCAGCCAGGTCCACTCCCTCAAGCGCGCCGAGAGGAGTTCTTGATTGCCATCAAGCCGGGGCCGCTCGGGCCGCTCCTAGAATCGCCACGGAAGCCGGGCGGGAAGCCGGCGAAAACGATCGGCGCCTCGAAGCGCCAGCCTGTGAGGAGAGACGTTCATGAACAAAGCCCTGGTTGCCCTGCTGTTCGGCGGCCTGCTGGTGCAGACCAGCGCAATGGCCAGTACCGGCGAGGAGCTGTTCAAGGCCAAGGCCTGCGTGGCCTGTCACGCCGTCAACAAATCGGTGGTCGGCCCGGCCTTCAAGGAAGTGGCGGCGAAGTACGGTGCCGAGGGCGTCGCGCACATCAGCAACAGCATCAAGACCGGCAGCAAGGGCGTGTGGGGGCCGATCCCGATGCCGGCCAACGCCGTCAGCCCGGACGAGGCCAAGACCCTCGCCGAGTGGATCGTCACCCTCAAGTAACTCCGCGCCAGCCAATGCCCTGCGCGACCGGCACGCTCAGAGCCGGTCGCTTCTCTCCAGCAACGCCAGGCAGGCCTCGGCCGGCACCGGCTGGCTGATCAGGTAACCCTGGATCTCGTCGCAGCCGTGGGCGCGCAGGAAACGCAGCTGCTCGGCGTGCTCGACGCCCTCCGCCACCACTTTCAGTTCCAGGCTGTGCGCCATGGCGATGATCGCGCGGGTGATGGCCGCGTCCTCGCCACGCTCGGACAGGTCGCGGATGAAGGTCTGGTCGATCTTCACGTAGTCCACCGGGAAGCGCTTCAAGTAGCTGAGCGAGGAGTAGCCGGTACCGAAGTCGTCGATGGCCAGCTTCACGCCCATCTCGCGCAACTGGCGGAAGGTCATGGTGACACTCTCGACGTTGTCCAGCAGCTGGCTTTCGGTGAGTTCCAGCTCCAGCAGGTGCGGCGGCAGCCCGGTGTCCTCCAGCACGGTACGCACCAGGTCCACCAGGTTGCCGGTGCGCAGCTGATGCACCGAGAGGTTGACCGATACGCGCAGCTCGCGGCCCTTGAGTTGCCACGCGCGCGCCTGCTGGCAGGCACGGCGCAGGACGAACTCGCCGATGGCGCCGATCAGCCCGGTCTCCTCGGCGAGGCCGATGAAATCGCCGGGCGGGACCATGCCCATCTCCGGGTGGCGCCAGCGCACCAGCGCCTCGGCGCTGTCCAGGCGCTCATTGGCGAGGTTCAGCTTGGGCTGGTAATGCACATCCAGCTGGCCTTCGTCGATGGCCTTGCGCAGGCGGGTTTCCAGCTGCAGGCGTTCCAGGGTGCAGGCCTGCAGGTTGTCGGTGAAGAACTGGAAGGTATTCCCGCCCAGGTGCTTGGCGTGCTGCATGGCCATGTTCGCCTGGCTCATCAGCGCAGAGATTTCCCAGGCGTTTTCCGGCAGCAGGCTGATGCCCACCGAGGCACTGATCATCAGCTCGTGGCCACCGACGGTCATCGGCGTGCGCAGCTTGGCCAGCAGGCGGCTGGACAGCCGCGCCAGCGCGGCGAGGCTGGCGTAGGAGTCGATCAGCACGGCGAACTCGTCGCCCGAAAGCCGGGCGATGGTGTCGGCCTCGGGCACAGTCTGGGTCATGCGCCGCGACATCTGCCGCAGCAGCTGGTCGGCGACTTCGTGACCGAGGCTGTCGTTGAGCAGCTTGAAGCGGTCCAGGTCGATCAGCAGCAGCGCCGCGGTGCGGCCTTCCTGGCGCGCGCGCTGGCTGGCCTCGTGCAGGCGCTCCTTGAACAGCGTGCGGTTGGCCAGCCCGGTGAGTTCGTCGTAGTGCGACAGGTAGCGCAGGCGCTCCTCGGCGTCGCGGCGGGCGGTGAGGTCGGCGAAGAAGCCGACCACGTGGGCGACCTGCCCGCGGCCATCGCGCACCACGTTCAGCTGCAGCCACTGCGGGTAGAGTTCGCCATTCTTGCGCGTCTCGATCAGCTCGCCCTGCCAGGTGCCCTGGCGCTCCAGCTCGGCGCGGATCGACTGGTAGCGGCGCAGCGCCTCCGAGGAGCCCATCAGGCGCGCGACGTTGTGCCCCAGCACTTCCTCGCGGCGATAGCCAGTGAGGCGGGTGAAGGCCTCGTTGAGGGCGATCAGCCGGTAATCCGGGTCGAGGATGATGATGCCTTCGCTGGCGGCCTCGAACACCGTGGCGGCCAGACGCTGCTCTTCCTCGCGCAGCTTGCGCGGGGAAATGTCGGCGCGAGTACCGACCATCCGCGTGACCTGCCCGCGACCGTCGCGCTCCATCACCCGGCCGCGATCCTCGACCCAGACCCAGTGGCCATCGGCGTGACGCACGCGGTACTCGATGCGGTAACCATCGGTGCGGCCCTTGAGATGCTCGACCAGCGCCCGGCGCAGCAGCGGGAGGTCGTCCGGGTGCAGGCGCGGGCGCAGGTCGTTGCGCACGCTCTTCACCGCGTCCTGGGTGATCCCGAAGATTTCCTCGAGGTGCGAGTGGTGCACCTCGTCGGTCAGCAGGTTCCAGTCCCACAGGCCCAGCTCGCTGGCTTCCAGCGCCAGGGCCAGGCGCGCTTCGGTATGACTGAGCTGGGCGCTGCCTGCCTCCACCCGCTCCTGCAGGGCGTCGCGGGCGCGGCAGAGTTCGCGTTCGGCGCGGCGGCGCTGCTCGACTTCGCGCTCCAGGTCCTGGTTCAGCGCCTCGGTCTGCGCCTTGGCGCGCTCCAGGTGCGCCACCAGCGCCTGGGCCTGGAATCGCCGCAGCAGGCCGACGTGCACCACCCGGTGAATCTGCCAGGCCACCACCAGCAACGCCGCCAGCAGGATCACCCCGAGCACGCCCCAGCCCTGCTGCAGCGGGTTATCGCTGATCAATAAATAGGCAATTGACGGGAACAGGCAGGGCAAGGCGAAGGTAAGAAACGCCGGCAGGCTGACCGCGTAGGCGACGCTGGCGGAGAGGATGGCCGCGGCGATCAGGCCGAAGACCAGGGATTGCTGGAGGAAGGCATCCGGCGGCACCAGGGCGATGGCGGCAAACGCCAGGGTCAGGCCGGAAGCCCCGGCGCCGAACAGGAAGGTGCGCTGCCAGTGCGGGCTGGCCTGGCGCTCGGCAGGAGCGGCATTGAACGCGGACACCTGGATCAGCCGCAGCACGGCCAGCAGCACCAGCGAAACCAGCCAGCCGGCGAGCAGCCCCGGCTTCACGTAATCCCACAGCAGCCCGGCGCAGGCCAGGCCGTTGAGCAGCATGAGCAAAGTCGGCACCCGCGAGCCCTGGTAGAGCAGGCGCGTGCATTCGACGGCAATTTCGTGAGCGTACTGCTGGCGGATCTCGGCATGGCTCACCGGGATCGCCGAAGGCTCTACATAAGCAGTCATAGGCGTTTTTCTTGTAGGTGTCAGGCCTAGGCGTCGGCGGAGCATACCCGAGGAGATAGCCCCACCCAAGCAGGATGATGGCAATTGGCTGGCCGCCCGCCCAACTTTCGTCGGGAAGACGCCGGACGGCGGGCGGGTTTGCCGGGGAAAACCGCCCGTCGGTAGAATGCCGACCCATGAACGATGACATCTCCTACCTGCTCAACTCCCTCAATGACCCGCAGCGCCAGGCCGTGGCCGCGCCGCTGGGGCGCCAGCGAGCACGCGCTGGCGCCGGGTCCGGCAAGACCCGTGTGCTGGTGCACCGTATCGCCTGGCTGATCCAGGTCGAGAACGCCTCGCCGCACAGCATCCTGGCCGTGACCTTCACCAACAAGGCCGCCGCCGAGATGCGCGCGCGGATCGAGCAGTTGCTGGGGATCAACCCGGCCGGCATGTGGGTCGGCACCTTCCACGGCCTGGCGCACCGCCTGCTGCGTGCGCACTGGCAGGAAGCCGGGTTGCCGGAGAACTTCCAGATCCTCGACAGCGACGACCAGCTGCGCCTGGTCAAGCGCGTGGTGCGCGAGCTGGGCCTCGACGAGCAGCGCTGGCCGCCGCGCCAGGCGCAGTGGTTCATCAATGGCCAGAAGGACGAGGGCAACCGCCCGCAGAACATCCAGGCGGGCGGCGACCTGTACCTGGCGACCATGGTCAGCGTCTACCAGGCCTATGAAGAAGCCTGCGCCCGTGCCGGCGTGGTGGACTTCGCCGAGCTGCTGCTGCGCTCGCTGGACCTCTGGCGCGACCGCCCGAGCCTGCTGGAGCACTACCAGCGGCGCTTCCGCCACATCCTGGTGGACGAGTTCCAGGACACCAACGCCGTGCAGTACGCCTGGCTGCGCTTCCTCGGCAAGGGCGGCGAGAGCCTGATGGTGGTGGGCGACGACGACCAGTCGATCTATGGCTGGCGCGGCGCGAAGATCGAGAACATCCAGCAGTTCGGCGATGACTTCGCCGGCACCGAGGACATCCGCCTGGAGCAGAACTACCGCTCCACCGGCACCATCCTCAAGGCCGCCAACGCGTTGATCGCCAACAACAGCGGGCGCCTGGGCAAGGAGTTGTGGACCGACGGCTTCGACGGCGACCCGATCACCCTGTATTCGGGCTTCAACGAGCACGACGAGGCGCGCTACATCGTCGAGACCATCGAGGATGCCCTGCGCAAGGACGGCCTCAAGCGCAGCGAGATCGCCATCCTCTACCGCTCCAACGCCCAGTCCCGCGTGCTGGAAGAGGCGCTGCTGCGCGAGAAGATCCCCTACCGCATCTACGGCGGCCAGCGCTTCTTCGAGCGCGCCGAGATCAAGAACGCCCTGGCCTACCTGCGCCTGATCCGCCTGCGTGACGACGACGCCGCGCTGGAGCGGGTAATCAACGTGCCGCCGCGCGGCATCGGCGAGAAGACCGTCGAGGCGATCCGCAACGCCGCGCGCCACAACGGCACTTCGATGTGGCGTGCGATCAACGACGTGATCGCTGCCAAGGCCGTGGCCGGCCGCGCCGCCAGTGCGCTCAACACCTTCCTGGAAACCGTCGACCTGCTGGCGGTGAAGGTGGAAGGGCTGCCGCTGCACCAGATGACCCAGATCGTCATCGAGCAGTCCGGCCTGATCACCTACCACAAGGAAGAAAAGGGCGAGAAGGGCCAGGCCCGGGTGGAAAACCTGGAAGAACTGGTCAGCGCCGCCCGCGCCTTCGAGAACCCGGACGACGAGGACACCCCGCCGCTGGTGGCCTTCCTCGACCACACGGCGCTGGAATCCGGCGATACCCAGGCCGACGCCTTCGAGGACAGCGTGCAGCTGATGACGCTGCACAGCGCCAAGGGCCTGGAATTCCCGCTGGTGTTCCTGGCCGGCGTGGAAGAGGGCCTGTTCCCGCACAAGATGAGCCTGGAAGAGCCCGGCCGTCTGGAAGAGGAGCGTCGCCTCGCCTACGTGGGCATCACCCGCGCCATGCACCGCCTGGTCATGACCTACGCGGAAACCCGCCGCCTGTACGGCAGCGAGACCTACAACAAGGTCTCGCGCTTCGTGCGCGAAATCCCGCCGAGCCTGATCCAGGAAGTACGCCTGTCCAACTCGGTGAGCCGTCCGCTGTCGGGCAACCAGCGCAGCGGCAACCTGTTCAGCGGCGCCAGCGTGCCGGACACCCCCTTCAGCCTCGGCCAGTCCGTGCGCCACCCGCTGTTCGGCGACGGCGTGATCCTCAACTTCGAAGGCTCCGGCGCCCAGGCCCGGGTGCAGGTGAACTTCGACAGCGAGGGCAGCAAGTGGCTGATGATGGGGTATGCGAAGCTGGAGGCGATCTGACGCTGCTTTGCTCTTCGTAGGAGCGAGCTTGCTCGCGAACCTCCCAGCGCAGGACCGTAGACCGTAGGGCGCATAACCTGGGACAGGTTATCCGTCGGCACTTCGGCGGCGGATAACGCTGGCGCGTTATTCGCCCTACGACCTGGAGGCCATCTGAAAGCCCTTTGTAGGAGCGGGGGGGGGGGGGGGGGGGGGGGGGGGGCGCGGCCGCCGGCGGGGGGGGGGG
>NZ_JBGLYK010000086.1:0-21812 GCF_047304025.1 Pseudomonas sp. Pseusp97
CCCGCCCGCCCCCTCTCTTCTTTCTCCCCGCCCGCCCCGCCCCCCCCCCCCCAACCCGCTTTACGCCGGGCGGTACCGGTGCCATGCGTTCGCGAGCAAGCTCGCTCCTACAGGTCAAGGTCGAGGTCGGGTGTGGGTCAGAAAACACCCTTGAGCGGGTACTCGACGATCAGGTAGATCCGGTCGATATCCGCTCCGCCCTGGGCGTCGTTGGCGCGGTGCGAGACCTGGGCGAAGCTTAGCGCGAGGTCCTTTGCCGGGCCGGATTGCACCACGTAGCGCACGTCGAGATCGCGTTCCCAGTGACGCCCGCCATCGCCGTAGGCTGGCTGGCAAGCGCCGCCCTCCATCGGGTTATAGGCGCCGCCGCATGGAGCATGAGTGCCGTCGATGCCGCTGCCCCGCACATAGCGGGTGGAGAGGGTCAGACCGGCGAGGCCGGCGCTGGCGCCGTCCCACTGGTAGCGCGCCTGCCAGGAGTGCTCGCCGGGGCCGTTGAAGTCGGCGTACTTGATCGAGTTGGCGAGGTAGATGGAGTCGCCGCCGACGAAGTCGAAGGGCGTGTCGCCGTCGATCTTCTGGTAGGCGAGGCTCAGCGCGTGGCTGCCCAGGGCGACCTTGCCCAGCAGGCTCCAGGCCAGGGTATCGATGTTGCCGGCGCGCGCGCCGCCGGTGTCGCCGGTCTTGTACAGGTTGGCGTCCACCGACCAGCGGCCGAAGTGGCCGTTGAGGTTGGCATAGGCCTGGCGCCAGACGTCATCCAGTTGGCTGGCGTAGAGCGCGCCGCCCCAGTTGGCGTCGGGGGCGCTCCAGGTGGCGCCGGCCAGGCTCAGGCCGCCGAAGCGGGTGCTGGCGCCGTAGCCTTCGAACTCGCCGTGGCTGGAGCTGGAGTCCTGGTTCTTGAAGGCGGTGAAGCGCCCGGCCTGCAAACGCAGCCCTGGCAGGCTGCGGTCGTCGAGGAACCAGCCGGTGGCGTATTCGGGCTGCAGGCGCTTGTCGCCGGTGTCGAACACCGGGGTTTCCACTTCCATCTCGCCCCAGGCGAGGGTGGTCTTCTCGTGCACCAGGCGCAGCGCGGCGCCGGCGTCGGAGTACTCGCTCTCGCTGCGGCCGTCGCTGTCCAGCGGCAGCAAGCCGGTGCCGGCATGGCCGCGTCCGCCGTCGAGCTTCAGGCCGAGGAAGGCGTGGGCATCGACGCCCAGGCCGATGGTGCCGGGCGTGACGTCACTGCTGAACTTGCCAATGAAACCCTGCGCCCATTCGCGGCGCTGGCTCTGCCCGTTGGGGCCGGGGCTGCGGTAGTCGTTGTCGAGGAAGTAGTTGCGCGACAGCAGCGACCAGTCGGCGGCCTGGGCCTGGACGCAGGCAAGCGCCAGTGCGCAGGGAAGCAGGGCCTTTCTCACTGTAAGAACCACGGTAAGAGCCACGGTCAGGACTCCGTGCGCAATGCGCCGAGGCGGGGCAGGGCGAGGCGATAGCTCCCCGGGCCGGCAATCGCCAGGCCGGTGAAGAGGATCAGCATCCACCAGGCGAACTGGCCTTCCTCCAGTGACCACTGCGGGTGCACGAACAGCAGCGCCACCAGCAGCACGGCGATCACCGGCAGGCAGGCAAGGCGGGCGAACACGCCGAGGATCAGCAGGATCGGGCAGAGCACCTCGGCGAACACCGCCAGCGCCAGGGTCGGCGTGGCGCCGAGGCCGAAGGGGTCTTCGATGTGCTGCAGCTCGCTGTGCCAGTGCAGCAGCTTGGGCAGCCCGTGGACCTGGAGCAGCAACAGGGCGGCGGCAACGCGCATGAACAGCAGCGCCAAAGCGCCGGAGCGGTCTTGGTTCGGCATGGTGTTTATCCCGGGAATGAAAAAGGGGCGGCAATGCCGCCCCTTTCTGCTGCTCAGGCTCAGTGGCCTTCGCTGGCGTTGAACATGGTCTTGGCGTAGATCAGGCCGAGGCCGTAGGCGCCGCCGTGTTCGATGGAGGTTTTCACGGTCGCATCGTAGGTTTCGCCACGAGCCCAGTCGCGTTGCAGCTCCAGCAGGTATTGCAGGGACGTCATGGGCCGCGCGCCCAGCTGGATCATTCGTTGCAGAGCCATTTCGTGGGCTTCGGTGGACACGTCGCCACAGGCGTCGGCGATCACGTAGACCTCGAAGCCCTGGTCGATGGCCGACAGGGCCGGGCCGACGATGCAGACGGAGGTCCAGAGGCCGGCGAGGACGATCTTCTGCTTGCCGTACTTGTTCACTTCCACCGCGATGCGCGGGTCTTCCCAGGTGTTCATGCTGGTGCGGTCGATGACGTTGTGTTCGGGGAAGACCGACTTGATCTCGTCGAAGATCGGGCCGGAGAAGCTTTTCTCGGCGACGGTGGTGAGGATGGTGGAAACGCCGAATTCCTTCGCCGCCTTGGCCACCAGCGCCGCGTTGTTGCGCAGGGTCACCGCGTCGATGGACTTGGTCGCGAAGGACATCTGCGACTGGTGGTCGATCATGATCAGGGTGTGGTCGGTGGGGTTGAGCAGGGTCTTGCCGGGAACGGCTTTGGCGATGGCGGTCATGGTCGGGTTTCCTTTGGGCTTTCGTGGGAGGAAGAGGGCGGTCGGGTCGGCCTGCATCGCGGGGCGGCAAACCGTGGAGCCATTCTTGTCGATCGCTCGAAGGCGCGGAACAGACAGTCCTGCAGGGTCGCTTTGCAATTCTGCAAGAGCCATCCGGGCGCCTCGATGGGCAAACTATGGTCAGGCCGGCGCGGCATTTATTGGACCCGTGTGCTCGGCCGCGGCCGCGCAGAATGATGCAAGCGTGCGATTCGCCGACGCGGCGAATCGGTACAGTGGTTTTTTCCCATATCGGGGCACGCGTGACCGCCAGGCCCCGTTTGCGTGCGAGCAGAAGAATGAAAACAGTGGCCATGGTGCTGTATGACGATGTGCTGGCGCTGGATGTGACCGGGCCGATGGAGGTGTTCTCCATGGCCAACCGCTACCTGCCGCCGGAGCGGCATTACCAGTTGCTCACGGTGGCGGCGCAGCCCGAAAGCGTGCGCGCCTCCAGCGGCTTGCGGATGAACGCGGACCTGTCGCTGCAGGAACTGCCGGCAGGCGTCGACCTGTTGCTGGTGCCCGGCGGGCCCGGCGCCTACAACGGCAACAACCAGGCGCTCGAGGCCTGGCTGCCGAGTGCGGCGCGCTCGGCCAAGCGCTATGGCGCGGTGTGCACCGGCGCCTTCCTGCTGGGCGCTGCCGGATTGCTTGACGGCTACCGCTGCACCACCCACTGGAACTACCTCGAGCGGCTGGCGCAGCTGTACCCGCGTACCCAGGTGCAGGCGGAGCGCATCTATGTCATCGACCGCAACCTGATCACCTCGGGCGGTGTCACCGCCGGCATCGACATGGCGCTGGCGGTGGTCGCCGAGGACCACGGCAAGGAAGTCGCCCTGGAAGTCGCCAAGGTGCTGCTGGTGGTGCTCAAGCGCCAGGGCGGGCAGACGCCGTTCGGCCCGCTGCTGGTGTCGGTGGTGCGCGACGGCTCGGTGATCGCCCGAGCCCAGGCCTACGTGGTGGACCACATCGACGAGCCGCTGACGGTGAACCGTCTCGCCGAGGTGGTGGCCATGAGTCCGCGCAACTTCGCCCGCGCCTTCCAGCGCGAAACCAGCATGACGCCCATGCAGTACGTGCAGAGCGCACGCATCGACCACGCGCGCAAGCTGCTCGAAAGCAGCGACCTGCCGCTCAAGCAGGTGGCCAGCCGCAGCGGCTTCGGCAGCCCCCGGCACATGCGCACGGTGTTCGGCGAGCGGATCGGCATGACGCCGAGCCAGTACCGCGAGCAATTCGGCTTTGCCTGATAGCGCAGGGCCGCATTTTTCACCGGTTGACCGTCCGGCGCACCCAATTTGGCCGAATCCTTCCCCACGCGGGAATTGCGCTGTCACGGCGAGACGGGAAAATACCCCTGACCAATCATCAGGGGCGCGTCACCTCGGTTCTGGCCAGATCGCCTGGAGGCCCCGTTGTAGAGCGATCTGTCGGAATCAGGACGTGAGCAGGACATGAGCGCAAGCACGGAAAACCGCACCGAGACCATCCTGCAGTTCGGTCGCTTTCAGTTCCATCCCTACAAGCGCCAGCTGCTGCAGGGCGATCGCCCGGTGCGCATCGGCAGCCGGGCGCTGGACATTCTCCAGGTGCTGATCCGCCAGCCCGGCGAGATCATCGGCAAGGACAGGATCATCGGCGAAGTCTGGGGCGACACGGTGGTGGAGGAGATCAACCTGCGCGTGCACATAGCTGCCCTGCGGCGTGCACTCGGGGAAGGCCGTACCGGCGAGCGCTACATCGCCAACGTGCCGTTGCGCGGCTATGGCTTCGTCGGCGTGGTGGAGAGCGTGGTCGCTCCGGCTCAGGGCGTGACGCTGCCTTGCGAAGTGCGCGCCAGCAACCTGCCGGTGCTGCTGATGGGGCTGGTCGGCCGCCAGGCGCTGCTCGAACGGCTGGTGAAGCAGCTGCCCGCCACGCGCCTGCTGACCCTGGTCGGCCCCGGCGGCATGGGCAAGACTTCCCTGGCGATCCACGCCGCCGAACAGCTCGGCAGGCACTTCGGCCAGGTGCGCTTCCTCGACCTGTCCGCCGACCCGGACGGCGTTTCCCTCAGCCAGAGCCTCGCCATCCTGCTGCGCGAACCGGCCCATGATCCGACCCTGCTGGTGCTGGACAACTGCGAGCACCTGGCCGAGCGCTGTGCCGAGGCGGTGGAGCACCTGCTGCGCCTGCATCCTGCATTGTGCATTCTCGCCACCAGCCGCGAACCGCTGCGCGCCGAGGGCGAGCACGTGTTGCGCCTGCCGCCGCTGGAAGTACCCGCACAGGACGATGCGCCGCTGGCGCTGGCCATGTGCAGCTCGGCGGTGCAACTGTTCGTGATGCGCGCGCGGGAGGTTTGCGACCGCTTCGAACTCAAGCCCGGCCAGGTGCGGGCGATCATCGACATCTGCCGGCGCCTGGACGGCATTCCCCTGGCCATCGAAATGGCCGCACGGCAGGTAGGCATCCTCGGCCTCGCCGGATTGCCCGCATTGCTGGACACTCCCATGCAGCTGCTGATGCCCGGGCGCCGTACCGCGCCGCCGCGGCAGCAGAGCCTGCGCGCGACCTACGACTGGAGCTTCGGCCTGCTGGATGCCGCCGAGCAGCGCTGCCTGGGCCTGCTCGCGCAGCTGGCGGATGGCTTCACGCTGGACAACGCAGTCGCCTCGCTGGACCACCAGCACTGGTGTCGCGAGAGCGTATTCGCCGCGGTGCGGCAGTTGGCGGACAAGTCGTTGCTCTGGGTGGAGCCCGGCGAGTGCGAGGTACGCTACCGCGTGCCCCACACCGCACGCGCATACCTGCGCCAGGTGAACTTGCCGGAGCTCGCCATCACCGCCGCCTGATAGCTCCGCCACGATAGCCGGCGGATAACCCGTTCCGGGTTATGCGCCCTACGTACCTGCCCCGAGCTCCGCCATCGATGGGTATCGCTGCGCTCCACGCCATCCTACGTTCATGCGTCCCCTGGCTCCGGTGCGAGCAGAGACTCGAGCGGCGTAGGGCGCATAACGCGCCAGCGTTATCCGCCACCGTGGCAGGCACCGATCCAGCACATGCGTCCAATAGCAAGCCCATTCCCGCCGCCATAGTGACCGGACCTCAATCATGCGTCCGGGACCTCCATGAGCGCCGAAACCATCGATCTGAACAGCGTGGTGACGCTGGTGGTCCACCACAAGGTGCGTTGCGAAGCGCTGCCCAGCTACGAGGCCTGGCTGCGCCGCACCGTTTCGGCCGCGCGCCGGCAGCCGGGGCACCTGGGCGTGAACGTGATCCGCCCGGACGGCGAAGGCGCGATGTACACCACCGTGGTGCGTTTCGCCACTGCAGCGCAGCTGCAGGCCTGGATCGATTCCCGCGAGCGCGCCGAGCTGGTCGCTGAAGTCCTGCCGCTGCTGGAAGAGGGCGACCACCCGTTGATCCACAACGACGCCGAGTTCTGGTTCACACCCGAACACGGCAATGTCCGCCAGCCGCCGAAATGGAAGCAGGCGCTGCTCACCTACCTGGTGATCAGCCCGCTGACCATGGTCATCCCACCGCTCTGGGGGCCGGCGTTCGAGCGCTTCCCGGTGCTGGCCGGGGTGGTGCCGAGCAACCTGCTGGTGACCCTGTGCATCGTCCTGCCGGTGGTCTACCTGATCATGCCCTGGGTGACCCGGCGCTGCGCCGGCTGGCTCAGCGCCGACTGAAACTGTCCCCTGACTTTCCCTCCCGCGGCGCCCGCGTGGCGCCCGTACCCACATCGTCCTGCATGGCAGGCAGAGGAGTTTCCATGAGCACTTTCGTAACCCGCGACGGCACCGAGATCTATTACAAGGACTGGGGCAGCGGCAAGCCCGTGCTGTTCAGCCACGGCTGGCCGCTGGACGGCGACATGTGGGAATACCAGATGCAGTACCTGAGCAGCCGCGGCTACCGCACCATCGCCTTCGATCGCCGCGGTTTCGGCCGTTCCAGCCAGCCGTGGAACGGCTACGACTACGACACCTTCGCCGATGACATCGCCGGCCTGATCGAGCACCTGGACCTGCGTGACGTCACCCTGGTCGGCTTCTCCATGGGCGGCGGCGACGTCAGCCGCTACATCGGCCGCCACGGCACCTCGCGTGTCGCCGGCCTGGTGCTGCTGGGCGCCGTCACGCCGATCTTCGGCAAGGCCGCCGACTTCCCGCAGGGCGTCGACGGCGCTGTGTTCGACGGCATCAAGGCCGGCCTGCTGCAGGACCGCGCGCAATTCATCGCCGACTTCGCCGCACCTTTCTATGGCATCAACCACGGCCAGAAGGTCTCCGACGGGGTGCTCACCCAGACCCTCAACATCGCCCTGCTGGCTTCGCTCAAGGGCACCGTGGACTGCGTCGGCGCCTTCTCGGAAACCGACTTCCGCGCGGACCTCGCCAAGGTCGACGTGCCGACCCTGGTGATCCACGGCGACGACGACCAGATCGTGCCGTTCGAGACCACCGGCAAGCTGGCCGCCGAGCAGATCCTGGGCGCCGAACTGAAGGTCTACGCCGGCGCGCCCCACGGCTTTGCCGTTACCCACGCGCAGCAACTCAACGAAGACCTGCTGGCCTTCCTGCAACGCTGAGGATCACGAGCATGAGCAACACAGAGCGCAACGCAGACCTGATCCTGTTCAACGGCAAGCTGCATACCGTCGACCCGGAACGCCCGCACGCCACCGCCGTGGCCATCGCCGACGGCAAGTTCCTGGTCGTCGGCACAGACGCCCAGGCAATGGCCTACCGCGACGCCTCGACCCAACTGGTCGACCTCAACCGCCGCACGGTCATCCCCGGCCTCAACGACTCGCACCTGCACCTGATCCGCGGCGGCCTGAACTACAACCTCGAGCTGCGCTGGGAGGGCGTGCCGTCGCTTTCCGACGCGCTGGAGATGCTGCGCCTGCAGGCCCAGCGCACGCCGTCGCCGCAGTGGGTGCGCGTGGTCGGCGGCTGGAACGAGTTCCAGTTCGCCGAGCGCCGCCTGCCGACCATCGAGGAGCTGAACAAGGCGGCGCCGGACACCCCGGTGTTCGTCCTGCACCTGTATGACCGCGCGTTGCTCAACCGTGCTGCGCTGCGCGTCGTCGGCTACACGAAAGACACGCCAAACCCGCCCGGAGGCGAGATCGTCCGCGACAGCAATGGCGAACCCACCGGCATGCTGATCGCCCGGCCCAACGCGATGATCCTCTACGCGACCCTGGCCAAGGGGCCGAAGCTGCCACTGGAGTACCAGGTCAACTCGACCCGCCAGTTCATGCGCGAGCTGAACCGCCTCGGCCTGACCAGCGTGATCGATGCCGGCGGTGGCTTCCAGAACTATCCCGACGACTACCAAGTGATCCAGCAGCTGGCCGACGCCGACCAGCTCACCGTGCGCATCGCCTACAACCTGTTCACCCAGAAGCCCAAAGAAGAACTGGCCGACTTCAGGAACTGGACCTCCAGCGTGACCTACGGCCAGGGCACCGACTTCCTGCGGCACAACGGCGCCGGCGAGATGCTGGTGTTCTCCGCCGCCGACTTCGAGGACTTCCTCGAACCGCGTCCGGACCTGCCCGGCACCATGGAAGCGGAGCTGGAGCCGGTGGTCCGGCACCTGGTCGAGCAGCGCTGGCCGTTCCGCCTGCACGCCACCTATGACGAGTCCATCTCGCGCATGCTCGACGTGTTCGAGAAGGTCGACCGCGACATCCCGTTCAACGGGCTGCCGTGGTTCTTCGACCACGCCGAGACCATCACGCCGAAGAACATCGAGCGCGTCCGCGCCCTGGGCGGCGGCATCGCCATCCAGGACCGCATGGCCTTCCAGGGTGAATACTTCGTCGATCGTTACGGCAAGCAGGCCGCCGAGGCCACGCCGCCGATCAAGCGCATGCTGGCCGAGGGCGTGCCGGTGGGCGCCGGCACCGACGCCACCCGTGTGTCCAGCTACAACCCCTGGACCTCGCTGTACTGGATGGTCAGCGGCAAGACCGTGGGAGGCCTGAGCCTGTATCCGGAGGGCCTGTCGCGCGAGGTGGCGATCGGGCTGTTCACCCACGGCAGCGCCTGGTTCTCCAGCGAGCAGGGCAAGAAGGGCATGCTCAAGGCCGGCCAGCTGGCGGACCTGGCGGTGCTCTCGGAGGACTTCTTCAGCGTCGAGGAAGAGGCGATCAAAACCATCGAATCGGTGCTCACCGTGGTGGGCGGCAAGATCGTCCATGGCGACCGCGAGTTCGACAAGCTGTCTCCGCCGAGCATCCCGGTGGTGCCGGAGTGGTCGCCGGTAGCCAAGGTCCCCGGCCACTGGCGCCCGCAGGCGCCGCTGCAGCAGGCCGTGCACCAGTGCATCGGCTCCTGCGGCGTACACGGCCACAGCCACGAGCGCGCGCGGACCAAGGACGTCCCGGTGAGCGACTTCGCCGGCTTCTGGGGCGCTTTCGGCTGTTCCTGCTTCGCGTTCTGATGGTGCTTTGAAGCCTTCTCGCCGCCCGGCAGGAAGGCACTTCGTAGGAGCGAGCTTGCTCGCGAACAATGTTTCCGGATGCTTCGGTTCGGGACAGTTCGCGAGCAAGCTCGCTCCTACAGTTCCGAATTCCGGCGTGCGCCCGGACCATCCCCCCGCATCGATAGCTTTTTACCGTTAGAGCCAATCAATAACTGCAATAGCAGCCCGTCCCGTTTGATCTATCTTCTGATGGGTTGTGCGAATACGAGGCGCCACGCCAGGCGCCCACAAGGAGCCTGCAATGAGCGACGAAAACAAGGGTGGTTGCCCGTTTCACCAGACCGCCGGTGGCGGCACATCGAACCGTGACTGGTGGCCGAACCAGCTGAGGCTGGACCTGCTGCACCAGCATTCCTCCAAGTCCAATCCGATGGGCGAGGACTTCAATTACGCCGAGGCTTTCAAGAGCCTCGATCTGGAAGCGGTCAAGGCCGACCTGCGCGCCCTGATGACCGACTCCCAGGACTGGTGGCCGGCCGACTTCGGCCACTACGGCCCGCTGTTCATCCGCATGGCCTGGCACTCCGCCGGTACCTACCGCATCGGCGACGGTCGTGGCGGCGCCGGCCGTGGCCAGCAGCGCTTCGCCCCGCTCAACAGCTGGCCGGATAACGTCAGCCTGGACAAGGCGCGCCGGCTGATCTGGCCGATCAAGCAGAAATATGGCGCCAAGCTGTCCTGGGCCGACCTGATCGTCCTCACCGGCAACGTCGCCCTGGAATCCATGGGTTTCAAGACCTTCGGCTTCGCCGGCGGCCGCGAGGACGTCTGGGAACCGGACCTGGACGTGTACTGGGGCGAGGAGACCACCTGGCTGGGCGGCGACAAGCGCTACACCGGCGAGCGTGACCTGGAAAACCCCCTGGCTGCCGTGCAGATGGGCCTGATCTACGTGAACCCCGAAGGCCCCAACGGCAACCCCGACCCGCTGGCTGCCGCACGCGACATCCGCGAGACCTTCGCCCGCATGGCCATGGACGACGAGGAAACCGTCGCCCTGATCGCCGGCGGCCACACCTTCGGCAAGACCCATGGCGCCGGCCCGGCGGACCACGTCGGCGCCGACCCGGAAGCCGGCGGCCTGGAAAACCAGGGCCTGGGCTGGGTCAGCAGCTTCGGTACGGGCTCCGGTGGCGACACCATCACCAGCGGCCTGGAAGTCACCTGGACGTCCACGCCGACGCGCTGGAGCAACAACTTCTTCTGGAACCTGTTCGGCTACGAATGGGAACTGACCAAGAGCCCGGCCGGTGCCCACCAGTGGCAGCCGAAGAACGGCGCGGGCGCCGGCAGCATTCCCGATGCCCACGACAAGTCCAAGCGCCGTGCGCCGTCGATGCTCACCACGGATATCGCGCTGCGCGTCGACCCGGCCTACGAAAAGATTTCCCGTCGCTTCTACGAAGATCCCGACGCTTTCGCCGACGCTTTCGCCCGCGCCTGGTTCAAGCTGACCCACCGCGACATGGGCCCGCGCGCCCGTTACCTCGGCCCGGAAGTGCCGGCGGAGGAACTGGTCTGGCAGGACCCGGTCCCGGCGGTCGACCACCCGCTGGTGGACGAACAGGACGTCGCCGCGCTCAAGGCCAAGGTGCTCGCATCGGGCCTGTCGGTTTCCGAACTGGTGTCCACTGCCTGGGCTTCGGCCTCGACCTTCCGTGGCTCCGACAAGCGCGGCGGCGCCAACGGCGCGCGCATCCGCCTGGCGCCGCAGAAGGACTGGCCGGTGAACCAGCCCGAGCAGCTGGCCAAGGTGCTCGGCGTGCTGGAGGAAATCCAGGCCGAGTTCAACGCCTCTGCCGCGGGCGGCAAGAAGATCTCCCTGGCCGACCTGATCGTCCTGGCCGGCGATGCCGGTGTGGAAGAGGCCGCGCGCAAGGGCGGCCACACCGTCCACGTGCCGTTCGCTCCAGGCCGCACGGACGCCAGCCAGGAGCAGACCGACGTGCACTCGGTGGGCATGCTGGAGCCGGTGGCCGACGCTTTCCGCAACTTCCAGAAGTCGAAGTTCGCCGTGCCGGCCGAAGCGCTGCTGATCGACAAGGCACAGCTGCTGACCCTCACCGCGCCGGAAGTCACCGTGCTGATCGGCGGCCTGCGTGTGATGGGCGCCAACACCGGCGGCTCGCAGAATGGCGTGTTCACCTCGCGCCCCGGCACCCTGAGCAACGACTTCTTCGTCAACCTGCTGGACATGGGCACCGTGTGGAAGCCGACCTCGGCGGACAACACCGAGTTCGAGGGCCGCGACCGCAAGACCGCCGAGCCGAAGTGGACCGGCAGCCGCATCGACCTGCTGCTGGGTTCCAATTCCCAGCTGCGGGCGTTGTCGGAGGTCTATGGTTGCTCGGACGGCGAACGCAAGTTCGTCCATGACTTCGTCAAGGCCTGGACCAAGGTAATGAACCTCGACCGCTTCGACCTGCCGCGCTGATACGGCGGCCTGCAGGAGCGAGCTTGCTCGCGAACCAGGCTTTTCTGCCATGCGGTTCGCGAGCAAGAACCAGGCGTCCCCCTCGCTCCTACGAACAGCCCGCTGACGAGAGATTGTCAGCGGGCTTTTTCTTGCCTGGGTATGTCGACGGAATTGCACGGGCCGGGCAGGGTCCTATTCTCCAAGATCCCGCTCTCAGGGGCCTATGCTCCCGAGCTGCTGCAGTTTTACTTCGCGTCTGGTTGCACGAGCGTCATGCTCGCGCGCCAGACTGGGCCGCCTATCCGTTACCCAGCAAAGGGGTTTCGCACATGCGCCGTCGCATCATCGCTGTACTGGGCTCCATCGCACTCGCTGCCGCCGGTTTCACCGCCAGCGCCGAGGAATCGCCCGGCCGCGCCCTGAGCCAGGCCGCCGGCGTTCCCTGGCCGACGGTGATCGCTCACCGGGGCGCCTCCCACGACGCCCCGGAGGAAACCGCGCCGGCCTACCTCGCCGCCCGCGACCTGGGCGCGGACTACCTGGAGGCTGACCTTCAGCGCACCCGGGATGGCGTGCTGGTGGCCGTGCACGACGACACCCTGGAGCGCACCACCGACGTTGCCAAGGTCTTCCCCGGCCGCGAAAAGGACCCGGTGAGCAAGTTCACCCTGGCGGAACTCAAGCGTCTGGACGCCGGCAGCTGGTTCAACACCACCTATCCCGAGCGCGCCCGCTCCAAGTACGCGGGCTTGCGCATCCTCACCCTCGATGAACTGATCGATATCGCCGAAGGTGGCGGGGAAACTCCTGGCCTCTACCTGGAAACCAAGGCGCCGGGCCAGTTCCCCGGCATCGAGGAGGACCTTCGCAAGGCGCTGGAAAACCGTGGCTGGCTCGATGCCAACGGCGAGCCGCAGGGCAGGATCGTCCTGCAGACGTTCGAGAAGAGCAGCCTGGAACTGCTGAACAGGAGCATGCCGAAGGTGCCCAAGGTCCTGCTGCTGTGGGTGGGCGACGGCTACATGGCGGCCAGGAATCCGACCACCTTCGCCCAGTCCGGCGAGAAGATCAAAGCGGACTTCTACGCCCGGCAGGAAGTGAAATCCAGGGAAGAACTCTTCGCCTGGCTCGACTGGGCCAAGGCCAACGGGGCCCTGGGCACCGGCCCCTCGGCGACGCTTACCGCCCGCGGCGACCAGAGCTACATGGACCTGGTGCAACCCTGGATGAACCAGGCGGCCCACGAGCGCGGCCTGTTCGTGCATGCCTACACCGTCGATGACTCGGTGGACTTCGACAAGCTGAGCAAGGCCGGCGTGGACGGCTTCTTCACCAACCGCACCGACCAGTTGCTGATGTTCCTCGGCCGGCCGCCGAGCCAACCGGTGGACGAGGTGCTGAAGTCGGTGGGCTATTGAGTCGACGCAAGCCGACGGCGTCTACACTCGCTGAGGCGCCCCGCGCCACATCGACGTCGAAGCCTCCCGGAGAGCCCCATGAACGCCCGCAAACTGATTCCCACTGTCCTCGCCGCCGCCTTGGCGCCCTGGTCGCTGGTCCAGGCCGCGTCCCTCGGTGACGTTGCCGGCCAACTCGGCGGCCTCGGCAACCTGTCTTCGGTGTCTTCCAGCAGCAGTAGCAACGTTGCCGGGCTGCTCGAGTACTGCGCGAAGAACAATTACCTCAACGCCGATGCCGCCACCCAGGTGAGGGACAAGCTGCTCGGCAAATTGCCGGGCAATACCACCGCCAGCGACAGCGGCTACAAGGACGGCGCCAAGGGCGTGCTCACCGGCAGCGACGGCAAGAGCCTCGACCTGTCCGGCAGCGGCATCAAGGAAAAGGTCACCAAGCAGGTCTGCGACAAGGTCCTCAGCCAGGGCAAGTCGCTGCTCTGACGCTCCTGCAGGCACTGCGCCGCCCGCGATCTATTGGCGCTTGCGGTCAGCCGTGACTTCTCGTGCGGCGAGCCGTGTGGAGCCTGTGCTTGTCATCAGGTGGCGGCGAAACCGCTGTGGTAGGCGACCTGGCCGGCGGCCTTCGAGCCGTCCAGCGACAGCGCCATGAAGTATTCCGGCGGCACGCCTTCGTACTGGATCGCCGGGTCCTGGCGGAAGCCGAAGCGCGGGTAGTACGCCGGGTCACCCAGCACCACGCAGCCTTTCGCACCCAGTGCGCCCAGGCGTTCCAGGCCAGCGCGGATCAGCGCCGCGCCGATGCCCCGGCCGTGCAGGTCGGGCCGCACGGAGACCGGCCCCAACCCGTACCAGCCGAGGTCCGCACCGTCCAGGGTGACCGGCGAGAATGCCACGTGGCCGACGACTTCCCCGTCCACCGCAGCGACCAGCGATACCGTCAGCGCCCCGGCCGCGCGCAAGGCGACGACAATGGCGGCCTCGGTGCCGCTGCTGTGCTCGGCGACGGCGAAGGCGGCGGTTGTCACTTTGCCAATGACGGCGACGTCGTCGGGCCTTTCGAGGCGAATTTCATAAGGCATGGTGTAGCTCCCTTGTTCAGGTGGCCGGCCGCGCGAAGGCGGCCCGGCCGATTGTGGCTCAGCGGTTGTCCAGTTGTGGGCGCACGGCGCCAAGACCTGCGGCGTTGATACGGTACGGTGCGCCGCCACGCGAGATGATCAGGCGCTTGTCCCTGAGCTTCCTGAAAACAGCCAGGGTGCAGTCAGCCAGTACGTACCCGTCGCGGGTATAGCACTCGACGAAGATGACGCGCCCGGAGGCGTCGCGCTGGAAGGAAATATGGCCGCCCTTGGCGAGGACGTGCAGGGTCCGTTGTTCCGGTCTGGAAATGTTCATGGTGGAAACCTGAATGCAGTAGGTGCGTAGAAACCGCAGACACGAGGGGGTGTCTGCCAGTGTTTTTGCGCATCGATAACCGTCCTGCCTTGTCAGCAAGGCGAAGGGGGTTATCGAGTAACTGCTATCTCCAACATGAAGCCTGTCTCAACGGATCAGAAAGGATGCTCGCAATTCGAGCCCGGTGATTCTAGGCCCGCCGAAGGAAGCCGATCAACCGTCGAGTGTTGCCACGTCTTTCATCCGCGCTCCTCGCCGCCGCTGATCGGCTGACCGCTTATCGCCGCCAGAAGCCCCGTGGCCCGGAGGGCTTGTCGGTGACGCGGGTGAAAGTCGGCAGGTCGTCCAGCGGCACCCAGACCTCGCCCTGCCAGTCGAGCACCGTGACGAAGCCGTCGAGCCAGGTCATGCGCATGCGCCGTGGTTGGTGTGGGCACTGCTGGTGTTCGTCGCGCAGCTGCGGGATGACCTCGTGGCTGAACCACTGGCGAAGGGTGCGATTCTCCGGGTGGCTGTGGCGGTAGAAGGCCATGTACAGCGCCGCTTCGCTGATGACCTCGACCTTCTCCTCGCTGCCGCTGTTGCACAGTAGGCGAACGGTCCTGGCTTCGCCTTGTTCCAGGCGCCGGGCGAGGACGGTGGGGTGATGCAGGCCGAGCAGGCGGGCGACGTCGGTGCCGACGAACCAGGGCTGGTTGTCGATCATCACGCCGCGCACGGGGCGGTTGTGGCGCAGGAAGGTTGTGGCGGTTACATCAATCAGGACATCCATGGCAGGTACTCCAACTGGGGGAGAAAACCGCCGTCCCGTTCATCTCAAGAAGGGAGGCGGACCGCGTGGGGGTAGCAAACCGGAACCGGAGGCCGGCAGGCCCGAGGGCCTCCCCACGCGATCCGCCATAAAAGCGTTGTAGTTTCCTACAGTTGCGTGGGGGCCTACAAAAACGATTCGCCGTTTTCGCATGCACCTTCGGCGCAATCGCGCCGGTACTCGGATTGCTACATCCGGCCACGGGATTGACCGTGGCGGGTTGGAATCTAGCGGCGGCCCGTGTAGGCCCACAAGGCGGTTTGCCGGTGGGAAGTTTCGGGTGTTTCGGGGTGATTCCGTAGGAGCCGGCCAGCCGGTCGGGGCGGTGTCGGTGGAGGTTCGCGAGCAAGCTCGCTCCTACAGGTGAAATCCGCGGTGGCTCGTGCAGGAACGGACCCTGCTCGCGATCCGTACGGGCTTTCGTGGGAGCTGGCATTGATCGCGGTCGAAGTTTCCCCCTCCACAGCGAAATCACCGCGGAGCACGAACGTAGGATGGCGTGGAGCGCAGCGATACCCATCGATATCCGTATGCCGAGGGCAGCATGGGTATCGCAGGTCACCCATCCTGCGCGACTGCTCGCGTATATCTGTGTCGCCCCACCCGATACGATAAGCTGCGCCACTTTCCCAGCGTTCCATCCGGAGAACGACCCATGGAAGACCTCAACACCCTCTATTACTTCACCCAGGTGGTGGACCAGGGTGGTTTCGCCGCGGCCGGCCGTGCGCTGGACATCCCCAAGTCCAAGCTCAGCCGGCGCATCGCGCAGCTGGAGGAGCGCCTCGGCGTTCGCCTGCTGCACCGCACCAGCCGGCACTGTTCGCTGACCGAGATCGGCCAGGAGTACTACCAGCGCTGCGTGGCCATGCGCGTCGAGGCGGAAGGGGCGTCCGAGGTCATCGAGCGCAACCGCGCGGAGCCGCGCGGTTTGGTGCGGCTGGCCTGCCCGACGACGCTGCTCAACTCCTGGGTCGGGCCGATGCTCACCCGCTACATGCTCAGGTACCCGCTGGTGGAGCTGTTCATCGAGAGCACCAACCGCCGCGTCGACCTGCTCCACGAGGGCTTCGACATCGCCCTGCGGGTGCGCTTCCCGCCGCTGGAGAACACCGACATGGTGATGAAGGTGCTGGGCAACAGCACCCAGTGCCTGGTGGGGCGTCCGGACTTCCTCGAACGCATGGCCGGCGACAGTTCGCCCATGGGCTTCGGCCAGCTGCCGAGCCTGCACTGGGGCGGCATGCAGCGCGAGTACCAGTGGGAGCTGTTCAACGAGGAGGGCGAGCGGCTGCTCATCTCGCACAAGCCGCGCATGGTCACCGATGACCTGCTGGCCCTGCGCAACGCCGTGATCGCAGGTGTCGGCATCGCCCACGTACCGCGGGTGGCGGTGCGCGAGGACCTGGCCGCCGGCAGGCTGGTCGAGCTGCTGCCGGGCTGGTCGCCCAAGTGCGGGATCGTCCATGCGATCTTCCCTTCACGTCGTGGCCTGCTGCCGTCGGTGCGCACCCTGATCGACTTCCTCGCCGAGGAATTCAGCAACAGCGACATGGCCTGATGCCCCGCGCCGGCGGGCAGCGTTGCGTTTTTCGCACCGCTGTATTGCCGGCCCGACCGATTCTGCTCGGGAGGCTGCCGGCATAGTCTGGCGCCACTGTTTTCCCCGCAAGGAATGGTCATGAATCCCGCTTCGAATTCCCTCCCGGCCGACCACGCGCAGCCGACCCTGTCCTCGGCGATGGTGGTGCTGCTCGCGTTCTGCTGTGGCGCCGTGGTCGCCAACCTCTACTACGCGCAACCCATCGTCGAGCTGATCGCCCCGGCGATTGGCCTCTCCACCGAACACGCCAGCCTGATCGTCTCGCTGACCCAGTTCGGCTACGCCATCGGCCTGCTGTTCCTGGTGCCGCTGGCGGACCTGCTGGAGAACCGCAAGCTGGTCATCGGCTTCACCCTGGCCGTGGCGCTGTGCCTGGCCGGCGCGGGGCTGGCGAATTCGCCCTCGGTGCTGCTGGCCTGCGCGCTGCTGATCGGCCTGACTTCGGTGGCGGTGCAGATACTCGTGCCGCTGGCCGCGCACCTGGCGCCGGAAGAAGCCCGCGGCCGGGTGGTGGGCAATATCATGGGCGGCCTGCTGCTGGGCATCCTGCTGTCGCGGCCGGTGTCCAGCCTGGTGGCGGAAGTCTTCGGCTGGCGCGGGGTGTTCCTCGCCGCGTCGGTACTGATGCTGGTGATCGCGCTGGTGATGGCGGTGGCGCTGCCGCGCCGCGTGCCGACCCACAGCGCGACCTATCCGCAGCTGATCGGCTCGGTGTTTGCCCTGGCGCGGCGCTACGCTGTGCTGCGCGAACGCGCGCTGTACCAGGGCCTGCTGTTCGCCGCGTTCAGCGCCTTCTGGACCATCGCGCCGATCGAACTGATCCGCCACCACGGCTTCAGCCAGACCCAGGTCGCGCTGTTCGCCCTGGTCGGTGCGGTCGGCGCCATCGCTGCGCCCATCGCCGGACGGCTGGCCGATGCAGGGCACACCATCAAGGGCACCATTGTCGCCCTGTTGCTGGCGCCGTTCGCCTTGTTGCTCGGGGCGATTCCTGGTGCGGGCTTCTTCTGGCTGGTGGTGTGCGCGGTGCTGCTGGATTGCGCCGTACAGCTGAACATGGTGCTCGGCCAGCGCGAGGTGTATGCCCTCGACCCGCACAGCCGTGCGCGTTTGAACGCGGTGTACATGACCAGCATCTTCGTCGGCGGCGCGCTCGGTTCGCTGGTCGCCAGCCCGCTTTACGAAGCCATCAGCTGGACGCCGTTCGCCATCGGCGCGGCAGTGATCCCGACCCTCGCCACCCTGCGCTTCCTGCTGCGCGATGAGAGCCGCGGCTGAGCACAGGCGTGCAAGGCGAGCGCGGAGGTGATTGGGTACACTCCGGGATTTCCCGCTCCCGGAGTTGCGCCATGGACAAGCTGCAGGCCCTGTCGATGTTCGTCGAGACCGTTCGTTGCGGCGGTTACTCGGCGGCGGCGCGCAAGCTCGGCGTGGCGACTTCCTCGGTGACCCGCCAGGTGGCGGCGCTGGAAGCGGAACTGGGCGCCACGCTGCTCAACCGCACCACCCGCCACAGCAGCCCGACGCTGGCCGGGCAGGCCTATTACGACAAGGCGGTGGAAATCCTCGAGGCGCTGGTGGAGGCCGACGGCCTGGTCAGCGACCGTGGCCGCGAGGCGAAAGGGCGGCTACGGGTCAGCGTGCCGGTGGAATTCGGCCGCCGCGTCATCGCCCCGCACCTGGGCCGATTGCTGGCGCAGTACCCGGAACTGGAAGTCAGCCTGTCGTTGAGCGACCAGATCACCGACCTGCCGAAACAGCAGATCGACCTGTCCGTGCGCCTGGGTTCGAGCCTCACCAGCGACGACATCATCAGCCGCCCCATCGGCCAGTTCGAGCGCTGGCTGGTGGCGAGCCCCGACTACCTGCAACGCGCCGGCACGCCGGCCCATCCGCTGGAACTGATGGAACACCAGTGCCTGCGCTTCGACTACGGCGGCACGCACCTGACGTGGACCTGCACCGATGGCCAGGACACCTGGCCGCTCAACGTGCAGGGGCGCCTGCAGAGCAACAACGCCGATGTCCTTCGCGAGACGGCGTTGGCCGGCGGCGGCATCGCACTGCTGTCGGACTGGCTGGTGGCAGAAGACGTCCGCGCCGGGCGGCTGGTGCGCCTGCTGCCCGGGTACGACTCCTATCCGGGCACGACCGTGGGCAGCATCAACGTGCTGTACCCGCCGAGTCTGCGTGAATCCAGCCGCATCCGCGTGTTCGTCGCCTTCCTCGAGGAGCTGATGGCGGCTCAGTGACTGTCCGCGCTGGGCTGCGTGGGTGGGGCGATCTTGCGCATCAATGGCACCAGCAGCAGGGTCACCGCGAAGCACGCGCCGACCAGCAGGAAGGCGTCGGCGAAGGTCAGCGTCTGCGCTTCTCGCCAGGTCAGGTCCCACAGGTGTTTCAGCGCCTGCTGCGAGGGTTCGCCATTCAGGTCCATGGACGGCGCCAGCCAGTGGTTGAGCGCTTCATTGCCGCTGTTCAGGTGTTCGGCCAAACGCAGGAAGTGCAGGTTGGCGCGGTCGTTGAGCACCGTGGCGCAGGCGGCGATGCCGATGGCGCCGCCCAGGTTGCGCATCAGGTTGAACAGCCCGGAGGCGAGCTTCAGGCGTTCCGGCGGCAGCGAGCCCAGTGCCAGCGTCACGGTGGGCGCCACGCAGAACTGCTGCGCCATGCCGCGCAGGGCCTGCGGGAACATCAACTGGCCCGCGCCCCAGTCGTGGGTCAGCGGGGCGAATTCGTACATCGACAGGGTGAACATCACCATCCCCAGCAGCAGTATCCAGCGCAGGTCGACGCGCTTGGCGAGGGCGGCGTAGAGCGGAATGCTCATGATCTGGAAGATGCCCGTGGAGAAGATTGCCAGGCCGATGTCCAGCGCGCCATAGCCCCGCACGCGGCCGAGGAACAGCGGGGTCAGGTAGATGGTGGCGAAGATGCCGATGCCGGTGACGAAGCTGAACAGGCAGCCGAGGGCGAAGTTGCGTTCCTTCAGGGCGCGCAGGTCGACTATGGGGTTCGCGGCAGACAGGCTGCGGTAGATGAAGGCGATGCCGCACAGCCCGGAGATCCACGCAGTGGCGAGGATGGTGTCGTCGCTGAACCAGTTCCAGCGCGGGCCTTCTTCCATGGTGTATTCCAGGCACCCGAGGAACAGCGCCATCAGCACGATCGCCGGGTAGTCGGCCTGCTTGAGCAGCGACAGGTCGGGCTTGTCGATACGCACCATGATCGGCACCACGATGGCGACGAACAGCCCCGGAACCAGGTTGATGTAGAACAGCCAGGGCCAGGAGGAAATGTCGGTGATCCAGCCGCCGACCACCGGCCCGAGGGTCGGTGCGAGGGAAGCGATGGCGCCGATGGTGGCGGCGACGACGATGCGCTGCTTGCCGTCGAAGTACATGAAGCCGGTGGTGAACACCATGGGGATCATCGAGCCGCCGAGGAAGCCCTGCAGCGCGCGGAAGGCGATCATGCTCTGGATGTTCCAGGCCATGGCGCAGAGCAGGCTGGTGAGGGTGAAGCCCAGCGCCGAGGCGGCGAACAGCCAGCGCGTGGACAGCACCTTGGACAGCCAGCCCGACAGCGGAATGACGATGATCTCGGCGATCAGGTAGCTGGTCTGCACCCAGGCAAGCTCATCGGCGCCGGCCGACAGTCCGCCGCCGATGTCGCGCAGCGAGGCGGAGACGATCTGGATGTCCAGCAGGGCGATGAACATCCCCAGGCACATGCAGGCGAAGGCGATGACCTTGCGGGCGGTGGAAAGGCTCTCCACCGCCACCACCTCGTTGCTCCAGAGGTTCACGGCAGGGTGCTCTGGGCGACACGCCGGGCGGCGTCGTCATGTTCATGGGCGCGGGTGTCCACTTCCACCAGCACGGAGAGGCCCGGGCGCAGATTGCCGAGGCGGCCGTCGGCGTCGTCCAGGTGCACGCGCACCGGCACGCGCTGGACGATCTTGGTGAAGTTGCCGGTGGCGTTCTCCGGCGGGAGGATGCTGAATTGCGCGCCAGTGGCGGGGGCGAGGCTGTCCAGGTGGCCGTGGAAGACCTTGCCCGGCAGGATGTCGGCCTCGACGGTGACCGCCTGGCCGGGCTGCATGCGCGCCAACTGGTCTTCCTTGAAGTTGGCGTCGACCCACAGGCCCTGGGCGGGGACCACGGCGAGCAACTGGGTGCCGGCGGCGACGTAGCTGCCGACCCGCGCGCGGCGGTTGCCGATATAGCCGTCCACCGGGGCGCGCAGCTCGGTGTAGCTGAGGTCCAGGCGCGCCAGGTCGCGGGCAGCGACGGCCTGTTCCAGGGCGGCCTGGGCCTGCTGCCGCTGGCTGTGGATCACGTCCAGCTGGCGGCGCGCGGCGAGTAGGCTGGCGCGGGCCTTGTCGCTGTTTGCGTGGGCGGATTTGAAGCTGGCATCGGCGCGCTGCGCGGCTTCCACCGACACCGCGTTGGTGCGTACCAGGGTGGCGTAGCGGCGCTGGTCGTCGCGGGTGCGCACTTCCTCGGCGGCGGCCGCGTCGATCTCCGCCTGGCTCTGGCGGATCAGCGCATCCTGCAGCGAGGCCTGGGCGTCGACATTACCCAGCGCCGCTTCCTCGGCATGCACCGCGCCTTCGGCCTTGGCCAGGGCGGCACGGTAGTCGCGGTCATCGATGCGGGCGAGCAGGTCTCCGGCGCGCACCAACTGGTTGTCGCTCACCTTCAACTCGGCGATGTAGCCGGCCACCCGCGGGCTGATGACGGTGACGTCGCCGCCGACGTAGGCATCGTCGGTCTTCTCCAGGAAGCGCCCGTCGAGCCACCAGTGCCCGGCATAGGCGCCTGCGCCAAGGATGGCCGCCGTGGCGATGGCCAGCTTGAGCGCCTTGCGGGATTTCGGTTTGGCCGTGTCGACGGCTGGCGTGGCGGGGAGGGTGACGGGCTGGTTCATGGCGGCCTCGCTCAGGCGTGATCGGCTTGGGGGATGGGCTGGGTGAAAACGGGGACGAGTCGCTCGCCCTCGCGGCGGTGGATCTGGTGCTGCGGGCCGATGGGCTCGCCGCTGTCGGCGTCCACCAGGGCGATGCGCACCGGG
>NZ_JBGLYK010000087.1:0-21349 GCF_047304025.1 Pseudomonas sp. Pseusp97
TCCCCTTCGTCTAGTGGCCTAGGACACCGCCCTTTCACGGCGGTAACAGGGGTTCGAGTCCCCTAGGGGACGCCATTTTTATCGCTCTGCGATGCCTATAGGGCCACTGAGACTTTCAGTGGCCCTTTTGTTTTTTCCCTTCCTAAACATTTTCCTCCGACCGGTGGTCACGGTTTCCGCTTGCCGATTTTTATTATGAGAATAATATTCTCCTCATAATATTTTCCCCGAGCCAGGAGCCAGCCATGAGCGACAAGAAAGCCCAGACCCGCGAACGCATCCTGTCTGCCGCCACCAGCGCGCTGCTGCAGCACGGCCCGGTGAGCCCCAGCGTGGGCGAGGTGATGTCGGCGGCCGGGCTGACGGTGGGGGGCTTCTACTCGCACTTCGAGAGCAAGGACGCTCTGATGCTGGAGGCCTTCCGGCAACTGCTCGCCAAGCGCCGCGAAGGGCTCAAGCGCTTCGATCCGCGGCTGAGCTTTGCCGAGCGCCGGGCGCTGACGGCGCAGTTCTACCTGTCGCGCAAGCACCGCGATACCGAGGAGGAGGGCTGCCCCATCCCCAGTTCGCTGAACGAGCTGGCCAATCTGCCGGAAGAGTTCCGTCAGACCCTGGAGGAGCACGTGGAGCTGATGGTCGCGGCGCTGGCCGGCCGCCCCGAGGAAATCGACACCGTGCTCAGCGACATGGCCTTGATGATTGGTGGATTGGCGCTGGCCCGTGCCCTGGGCGATGGCGACCTGTCCGATCGCGTCCTGCGTGCCGCGAAGAAAGCGGTGATCTGAGGAGATACGGCAAATGAACAGTCTGAGCTGGGTTCGAGGAATCAACGCCACCCTGGGCCGCGTCGCGCCGAAATGGGCGGCGCAGCGCATGCGTCAGCTGTTCGTGACGCCCAATGAATATGCCCCGCGTGACTGGGAGCTGCCGCTGCTGACCAGTTCCGAGCGCGTCACGCTGCGCTTCGGCCTGTCCGCGCTGCGCTGGGGCGAAGGCCCGGCCGTGCTGCTGATGCATGGCTGGGAAGGGCGGCCTACCCAGTTCGCCACGCTGATCGAGAAGCTGGTGGGTGCCGGTTACGGCGTGATCGCCCTCGACGGGCCGGGGCATGGCCGCTCGCCCGGCCATGAGGCCGATATCGTGCTGTTCGCCCGCGCACTGCTGGAAGCCTCCAGCGAGCTGCCTCCGCTGCGCGCCGTGATCGGCCACTCCATGGGCGGCGCCAGCGCGCTGCTGGCTACCCAGATGGGGTTGCGTACCGAAACGCTGGTGACCATCGGTGCGCCAGGCAACGTGCTGGGCGTCCTGCGCGGCTTCTCTGGAATGGTCGGGCTGCCGCCGCTGGCGCGCTCGCACTTCATCCGCCTGATGGAGGCGCGCACCGGCATCGCCGCCAGGCAACTGGACGTCGCGCGTTATGACCTGGATTTCCCCGGCCTGGTGGTACACGCCGAGGACGACAAGTACGTGCGCGTGGGCGAGGCCACGGCCATCCATGAGGCCTGGCCGCGCAGTCGTCTGCTGCGCCTGAAAAGCGGTGGGCATCATCGCGTACTGGCCGATGCTGCGGTGACCGAGGCGATTCTGGAGCTGCTGGAAGAGGTGGACATGCCGCTGCCCCTGGCACTGGCTTCCTGAACCATTCACCAGCCTGATAACGGCGGCTAAAGGGCCGCCGTTTTCGTTGCATGATGGCCCGTTGCGGGTCGTCAGGCCCGGCGCGCTGGCGTAGACTTTCGGGCATTTCCGGCCGCCCCGGCCTGGGCGCGAGGTCTTGCGCACGCGGGTGGCCGACTGGGGGAATGCATGAGTCTTTCGATGGATTGGGTGCTGCAGCAGGCGCGCCCGGTCATGCCGGTGCTGGTGGTCGATGAGGTGGCGCTGGCCGGTGACCTGGCCCGCGCCCTGTATGACGGCGGGGTGCGGGTGCTGGAAGTGTCCCTGCGCACACCGCAGGCGCTGGACGCGGTGGCCGAGATCCGCCGCGAGCTGCCGGAAATGATCGTCGGCGCCGGTACGCTGATCCACACCGAGCAGTTCCAGGAAGCCCGCGACGCCGGCGCGCAATTCGCCGTCAGCCCCGGCTGCACGCCGCGCCTGGTGGCGGCGGCGGAAGACGCGAAGATGCCGTTCCTGCCGGGTGTCATGACGCCTTCCGAAGTGCTGGTGGCGCTGGAGTACGGCTATCGCTCGCTGAAGCTGTTCCCGGCCGACGGCAATGCCGCGATCAAGATGCTCAAGAGCCTGAAGGCGCCCTTCGCCGGCATCCGTTTCTGCCCGACCGGCGGCATCACCCAGGAAAACCTGCTCAACGTGCTGCGCCTGCCCAACGTCGCCTGCGTCGGCGGCACCTGGATCGCGCCGCCCAGCCTGGTCCGCGCCCGCGCCTGGGACCAGATCACCCAACTGGCCGCCGAAGCGATCGCGCTGGCCGCAAGCCTGGAGCACGCTTCATGAGTTGGCAGTTGCCCGACCCGTTCGTCATCGATATCGAAGTCAAGTCCGAGGACATCGACGGCCTCGGCCACGCCAACAACGCCGTCTACGTCAGCTGGCTGGAGCGCTGCGCCTGGCGCCACTCGCAGAGCCTGGGCCTGGACCTGGCCGAATACCGCCGGCTGGATCGCGCCATGGCCGTGGTGCGCCACGAGGTGGACTACCTGGCTGCGGCCTACGAGGGTGATGAGTTGCAGCTGGCGACCTGGATCGTCGAGTCCGACCAGCGCCTGAAGATGACCCGTCACTTCCAGCTGGTGCGCCCGGCGGATGCGCTGACCCTGCTGCGCGCCCAGACCACCTTCGTCTGCATCGAGCTGTCCAGCGGCAAGCCCAGGCGCATGCCGGTGGAGTTCATCGAAGGTTACGGCCGCGCGCTGCTCTCCCCGGAAACCGTGGCCGCCGGCGCGTGATCCGTCGTGCCGCGCTTTTCCCGGCGCGGCGCATTCCCTACAATCCGCGGCCTTCCCTGGCCCGAGATTTTCCCGTGCAGATTGCCCTGGCCCCGATGGAGGGGCTGGTAGATGACATCCTTCGCGATGTGCTGACCCGCGTCGGCGGCATCGACTGGTGCGTCACCGAATTCATCCGCATCAACGACCGGCTGCTGCCGCCCTCGTCCTTCCTGGCGCTCGCCCCGGAACTGGCGCATGGCAGCCGCACCCGCGCCGGCGTGCCGATGCGCGTGCAACTGCTCGGCTCCGACCCGCAGCTGCTGGCGGAGAACGCGGTGCAGGCCTGCGAGCTGGGCGCTCCGGTGATCGACCTGAACTTCGGCTGCCCGGCCAAGACGGTGAACCGCTCCCGTGGCGGCGCCGTGTTGCTCAAGGAACCCGATCTGATGTTCAGCATCATCGAGGCGGTGCGCCGCGCGGTGCCGACGCACATTCCGGTGACTTCGAAGATGCGCCTGGGCTACGACAGTCCGGACGGCGCCATCGACTGCGCCCGCGCCCTGGCTGACGCCGGTTCCGCCCATGTGGTGGTGCACGCGCGGACCAAGGCCGACGGGTACAAGCCGCCGGCGCATTGGGAGTGGGTGGCGAAAGTGGCGGACGCGGTGAAGGTGCCGGTGTTCGCCAATGGCGAAGTCTGGACCCTCGAGGACTATCACCGTTGCCGCTCCATCAGCGGCGTGTCGGACATCATGCTCGGCCGCGGGCTGGTTTCCCGCCCTGATCTCGCCCGGCAGATCGCCGCGTGGCGCGATGGCCGCGAAGTGCTGCCGATGCCCTGGTCGGAAGTGCGCGTGCTGCTCGACGACTTCTGGCGCCAGGCCCGGCGCAAGCTGGCGCCGCGTTACGCACCGGGGCGCCTGAAACAGTGGCTGGGCATGCTGACCCGCAGTTATCCCGAGGCGGTGGAGTTGTTCGCCCAGGTGCGCCGCGAGCATGACTGCGAAGTGCTGGACAGGATGCTGCAGGTCGAGATCGAAGTCGCCGCCTGACTCCGTACTGCTCTTCGTAGGAGCGAGCTTGCTCGCGAACCGCCCAACACCAATGCATCGGGATAGACCGCGTTCGCGAGCAAGCTCGCTCCTACAAAAGCGTGCGTCACGATTTTGAATCAGCGCCCACCGCTGACGTCGACGAAACTGCCGGTGCTGTAGCTGGACTCGTCCGAGGCGAGGAACAGGATCGCCCGCGCCACTTCTTCAGCCTCGCCGCCACGCCCCAGTGGAATCGCCGATTGCAGGCGCTCGACGCGGCCCGGCTCGCCGCCGCTGGCGTGGATCTCGGTCCTGATCAACCCCGGCCGCACGGCATTCACGCGGATGCCCTCGCTCGCCACTTCCTTGGCCAGGCCGATGGTCAGGCTGTCCACCGCGCCCTTGGCGGCGGCGTAGTCGATGTATTCGTTGGGCGAACCCAGGCGCGAGGCCATGGACGAGACGTTGACGATGCTTCCGCCGCTGCCGCCCTGCTTGCGCGCCATGCGCTTCACCGCCTCGCGGCAGCAGAGGAAGGTGCCGGTGACGTTCACCGCGAACACCCGCTGCAGGCGCGCCACGTCCATGTCTTCCAGGCGCATCTGGCGTTCGAGGATGCCGGCGTTGTTCACCAGCACGTCGAGGCGGCCGAAGGCCTCGTCGACTTCGCGGAACAGCCGCAGCACGTCGTCTTCATTCGCCACGTCGGCGGCAAACGCGCGTGCCTCGCCGCCGGACTTCTCGATCTGCGCGACCAGCGCCTCGGCTGCTTCGCGCTCGCGGCGGTAGTTGAGCGCCACGGCGAAGCCGCGCTCGGCTGCCAGGAGCGCGGTGGCGGCGCCGATGCCGCGGCTGGCGCCGGTGATCAGCATGACCTTTTTCACGATGAAATCCTTTTTTCGAAAACGGGCTTGAAACCGATTCTGCCGTCCCAATCTATGTCCCTGCGGGAAGCCGAAGACGGGTCCCGCACCGGAGTTCTGATCTCAGGCTCCAGATCATACCTTGCTGAAATATTCAGGAGATTCGCCATGAGCAACGTCCTTTCCCTCGCCCCGCTGTTCCGCCAGTCCGTCGGTTTCGATCGCTTCAACGATCTGTTCGAGTCCGCCCTGCGCAGTGAAAGCGGCAGTTCCTACCCGCCCTACAACGTCGAGAAGCATGGTGACGACAGCTACCGCATCGTCATCGCCGCCGCCGGCCTGCAGGAAGAAGACCTGGAACTGCAAGTGGAGCGCGGCGTGCTGACCGTCAACGGCGGTAAGCGCGAAAAGGCTTCCGAGAGCGTCACCTACCTGCACCAGGGTATCGCCCAGCGCGCCTTCAAGCTGTCGTTCCGCCTCGCCGACCATATCGAGGTCCAGGGCGCATCGCTGAAGAACGGCCTGCTCAGTGTCGACCTGGTACGCATCGTTCCGGAAGAAGCCAAGCCCAAGCGCATCGCCATCAACGGCCAGCAACCGGCCATCGAAGGCTAAGCAGCTTCCCGGCACCAGCCGGGCCGTAGCTGCAAAGCAAAACGCCCGTCTCTTGCGAGACGGGCGTTTTCGTTTGTGCTTCGATCAGGCCTTCTGCTGGTCGGGCAGCGGCGCCGAGCGGTTGCGCCACCAGGCGAAGACGATGGCTGCCATCAGCACGAAGCCCAGGTAGCCCATGGCGGGATAGACCAGGCCCACCAGCTTGACGAAGCCGACCTGGCTGGCGATGAACGCGAGCACCACCGCGGCCACGGTCGCCACCCGGAACGGCACGCCATACGCAGCGCAGCGCGCGGCCAGGGTGTAGGCGAAGCCGCTGGTGGTGCAGTACAGCTTCACCAGCAGCAGGGCGAGCATCACGTCGCCGAACCAGGGCGCGATGTTGTTGCTCAGCAGCAGGGTGGGGATGGCGCTGCCGCCGATCACGTCGATCTGCACCAGCATCACCAGGGCCATGGCGAGGATCAGTACGCCCACGCCGATGCCGCCGAACACACCGCCCATTGCGGCGGTGCGCAGGTTGGCCACGCTGCCGCCCATCACCACCACGGCCGCCGCGGTGGCGGCAACGTTGTAGGAAACATACAGCAGCGCGCCGAGCAGCCAGTTGGGCGCGGGGTGCGGCACCGCCAGGGCGATCTGCTCCAGCTCCGCCAGCGGCTTTTGAATGTGCGTCAGCGCATAGACGGCAATGATCGCCACGATGATCATCAGCACCGGAGTGATCAGGCTCATCAGCGTGATCACCCGCTTCAGGCCCAGGCACACGGTGATGACGGTCAGCACGCCGAGGACGATGCCGCCGATGGAATGGCCGATCCCCAGTTGTTGCTCGAACGATGAGTTGGCGCCGGCGAACATGACCACCATGGTGCCGAACAGGAAGAAGGTCAGCATCAGGTCGACGACGCGGCCCAGCGGCTTGCCGCAGATGTACTCCATGGCTTCCTTGTGCGACTGGGTCTGCAGGCGGCTGCCGATCTGGTAGAGGTTCATCAGCAGGAAGGCGAACAGCGCCAGCGCCACCAGCGCGCCGGCCAGGCCCATGAGGCCGAAGCCACCGAAGAACTGGAGGATTTCCTGGCCCGAGGCGAAGCCGACGCCCACCACCAGGCCGATGTAGGCACCGCCGAGCTTGAGACTGGTTTTCATGATCGAGACTCTGTTGTTGTTATGAGAGCGGCCCCGCCCGCGGCGGAGCCGAAAAGGATCACGCCTGGCCGACGTACGCCTGGACTTCCACCTCGACATCCACCCCCAGCGCCAGTGCCGAGGCCACGCAGGAACGCACCGGCAGGCCCTGGTCGAAGTAACGCTTGTACACCTCGTTGAAGCCGGCGAAGTGCGCCATGTCCGACAGCCATACCGTGGCCTTCACCACCTGGGAGTAATTCGCGCCGCAAGCCTCCAGGCTCTCGGCGATACGAGTCATCACCGCTTCGGTCTGGGTCTGGATGTCGCCTTTCACCACCTGGCCATCGGCGGTCATCGGGATCTGTCCGGACAGGAACAGGAAGCCGCCGGCCTTCACGGCGCGGGAGAAGGGGAAGGGCAGGGTGCTGGGGTAACGCTGGATATCGCTCATGGGATTTTCTCCGGGGAATTAACGCAGGCGCGCCGGGCTCAGGCGCTGGGGATCGACGCCTTCCTGGCGCAGGGATTCGGGCAGCGGCTGGCCGAGCAGCAGCGACTGGGCCAGGCGCGACACGCCGTCGGCGGACTGGATGCCGTAACCGCCCTGGGCGGCCAGCCAGAAGAACGCCGTGTTCTGCGCGTCCTGGCCGATCACCAGGTCGCCGTCGGCAACGAAGGAACGCAGGCCGGCCCAGCTGTGGTTCGGCCGGCGGATCGCCAGGGTGGTGTGTTCCTCGATGTGGTACACGCCCAGGGCTATGTCGAGCTCCTCGGGCTGCACGTCCTGCGCCTGAACCGGGTCGGCGTTGGCGGGTGAGCCGAGCAACTGGCCGGCATCGGGCTTGAAGTAAAAGCTTTCGTCGATGCCGATCACCGTCGGCCAGCGGCTGATGTCCGCGCCATCCGGTGCCGGGAAGGTGAAGGCGGTGCGGCGGCAGGGTTGCAGGCCGACGGGGCGGATGCCGCAGCGCTCGGCCACGTGATCGGCCCAGGCGCCGGCGGCGTTGACCAGTTGCGCGGCCTGGACGGTTTCGCCCTGGCTGAGTTCCAACGTCCACGCGTTATCCGCAAATTCAGCCGACAGCAGTTCGCGGTTGCAGCGCAGCTCGCCGTCGCGCTGGCGCAGCGCGCGCAGATAGCCCTGGTGCAGGGCATGTACATCGAGGTCGCGGGCATCCGGCTCGTAGAGCGCACCGATGATGGCGTCGGCGCGCAGGACGGGGAGGAATTCCAGCGCCTGTTCGGTGCTGATGCGCTGGACGCCCGGCGTGGCCTCGGCCTGTTTGAGCTGCTCGACGTGTTCCGGGCCGCCGACATACAGGCAGCCGCGCGGGGTGAGGATCGGGTGCTCGCTGAAGCCCGCCGGCGGGTTTTCGTAGAAGGCGCGGCTGGCGCGGGTCAGCGCCTGGATCTGCGGCGTACCGTAGGCCTCCATGAACATCGCGGCGGAACGCCCGGTGGCGTGGTAGCCGGGCTGCTCTTCGCGCTCCAGCACCAGCACCTTGTGGGTCTCGCTCAGGCGGTAGGCGAGGGAGGCGCCGGCAATGCCGGCGCCAATGATGACGAAATCGAAATGGCTCACGGCAAGGGCCTTCCCCGGGTTTTCTCTTATGTGAGAAATCTAAGATATGAGAATTTTTGCGCCAAAGGCAAGGCCCGGTAAACTTTCGTCGGCCCCCTCACGAGATGTCCCATGAGCGAAACCGCCCCGGCACTACCCAAGCCCCAGCAACTGGATCGAGACGAAGTCGGTGCGCGTCTGCGGGCGGTTCGCAAGCAGCGCAAGCTGACCCTGAAACAGCTCTCCGACCTGTCTGGCGTGGCGGTTTCCACCCTCTCGAAGATGGAGTTGGCGCAGGTCGCGGTGAGCTACGACAAGCTGGCCGCTGCTGCCCGCGCCCTGCAGGTGGATATCGCCCAGTTGTTTCGTCCGCAACCGTCCGTCGGTGGGCTGGTGGGGCTGAAGACTTTCGTGAAGACCCGCGTCGATGAGGCCGCCGGTTATGACACCGGCGGTTACGAGTACTACCCCATCGCCGGCGATTTCCCACAACGCAGCATGACGCCGCTCTATGCGCGCATCTTCGCCCGCGAGGTGGGCGAGTTCGACGACTACGTCCGCCATCCCGGCCAGGAGTTCGCCATGGTGGTGGCCGGCCGCGTACGCATCCAGTTCGAGACCGGCGAGTCGGTGAGTATCGGCCTGCGTGAAACGGCCTATTTTGACAGCAGCGTCGGTCACCTCTACCTCAACGACGGCGATGCCGACGAGGCGCAGGTGATGGTGGTGATGTCGGAGTTGCGGCCCGCGCAATAGCGGGCCTCAGGTCGCCTGCTGGCTGTCCCGGCCCGGCAGCAGGGCGATGAAGTCGTCCAGCGGCACCGGCCGGCCGAACAGGTAGCCCTGGTACAGGTGGCAGCCCTGCTCGGTCAGCAGCACCAGCTGCTCCGGAGTTTCCACCCCTTCGGCGATCAGCTCCAGCCCGAGGCTGTGTCCCATGGCGATGATGGCGCGGACGATTTCCGCGTCGTTGCTGTTGCTCGGCGCGTCGCGCACGAAGCTCTGGTCGATCTTCAGGCTGTCCACCGGCAGGCGCTTGAGGTAGGTCAGCGAGGAATAGCCAGTGCCGAAATCGTCCATGGCGAACTGCACGCCGGCTTCACGCAGGCGCTCCATGCGCGCGATGGTGTCGTCCAGCTGCTGGATCACGATGCCCTCGGTGATCTCCAGCTTGAGCAGGCTGGGCGGCAACTTGACCTTGTGCAATACGCCCAGCAGACGCTCGACGAAATCGTTCTGGCGGAATTGCCGCGGGCTGATGTTCACGCTCAGGCTGAAGTTCTCGACCTCGATGCGGCCTTCGGCGAGCAGCCGCGCACCGGTGCGGCAGGCTTCCTCGATGACCCATTGGCCGACTTCGACGATCAGGCCGCTGTCCTCCAGCACCCGGATGAAGCTGGCCGGCGACTGCGGGCCACGGGTGGGGTGGCTCCAGCGCAGCAGGGCCTCGGCGCCGACGATGCGCGAGCCGCGCGCATCGACCTGCGGCTGGTAGTGCAGGGTGAATTCGCGCCGGGCGAGCGCCATGCGCAGGCCGTTCTCCAGGCGCAGGCGCTCGCTGGCGGCCTGCTGCATGGACTCGTGGAACAGCTGCACCGTGTTGCGCCCGGCGTCCTTGGCGCGGTACATGGCGATGTCCGCGCGCTTGAGCAGGTCGTCGGGGGTTGCGCCGTCGTCGGGGATCAGCGCGATGCCGATGCTCGGGGTGATCTGCAGGCGATGGCCGTCGAGCAGCATTGGCTCCGCCAGCAGGTCGCGCAGTTTTTCTGCCAGCAGGCGGACCTGCTGGGCGGTTTCCAGGCGGCTGCCCTCGATGCCGGTGAGCAGCACCACGAATTCGTCGCCGCCCAGGCGCGCCACCGTGTCTTCCTGGCGCACGCTGGCCTCCAGGCGCGCGGTGACCATCTGCAGGATGGAGTCGCCGACGGAATGACCGAGGGAATCGTTGATGTGCTTGAAATGGTCCAGGTCGAGGAACAGCAAGGCGCCGCGCAGGCTGTGGCGCTGCAGCAGGGAAATCTGCTGCTTGAGGCGGTCCATCAGCAGGGCGCGGTTGGGCAGGTCGGTCAGGGCGTCGTGGTAGGCCAGGTGCTGGATGCGCGCTTCGGCCTCACGCAGCTCGCTGGTGTCGCGGGCGGTGAGCAGCAGGCAGTCCAGGCCGCCCAGCTCGATCGGTTCCACCGACACGTCCACCGTCCTGATCGTGCCGTCGCGGTGGCGGCCGCGCATTTCCAGGTGGTGGACGAAGCCGTCGCGGTTCAGCGCGGCGATCATGTTCAGGCGCTCGTCCGGGTCGGCCCAGATGTTCATCTCCAGCGAGGTCTGCCCCAGCACCTCCTCCGGGCGAAACCCGGTGAGACGGTGGAAGCCTTCGTTGACCTCGATATAGCGGCCGGTCTCGCGCTCGGTGATGGTGATGGCGTCGGGGCTGGAGTGGAACGCCTTGGCGAATTTCTCCTGGCTGGCCTTGAGCGCCGCCTCCGCGACCAGGCGCCGGGTGACGTCGCGGAAGCTGGAGAGGATGCACAGCTGGCGGTCCACCCAGATCAGCCGGCTGGCGATCATGCAGGTAATCGGGCGGCCGTCGCGGGTGAGGAACTGCACCTCGATGTTCTGCAGCGAGTGGTCGCGCATCAGTTGCTCGAACAGTCGCGAGCGCTGCTGGTCATCGGCCCAGAAGGTGATCTGGTGGGACGAGCGGCCGATGATGTCCTCGGCATTCCAGCCAAAGGTGCTGCAGAAGCTCGGGTTCACCTCGATGAATTCGCCGTCGCGCACCCGTGATACGCAGATCGGGTCCGGGCTGCCCTGGAACAGGCTGGCGAACTTCTCTTCCGAGGCCTGCAGGCTGCGTTCGCGCAAGACCCGGTCGGTGATGTCGAGCAGCGTGCCGGCCATGCGCAGCGGCTTTTCCTCGGCGTCGCGGTAGAGTCGCGCGCGGCTTTCGAGGTAGCGGACTTCACCGGAGCCGAGCTGGGCGCGGTAGGTGAACTGGTAGTCGTTCTCCGGCCCGCGGACCAGCCGCGCGTAGGCCTGGCGCATGCGCTGGCGGTCGGTCTTGTCGACGCAGGCGAAGAACTCGCCGAAGGGCCCGTGGAAATCCCGGTCAGGCAATTCGTGCAGAACGGCGGCGCGCGCCGAGCCGTAGAGCAGGCCGCTGGGGATGTGCCAGTCCCAGATGCCCAGCTGCGCGGAATCCAGCGCCAGGTCCAGGCGTTCCTGACTGTCGCGCAGGGCCTGCTCCTGGGCGCGGACACGGGTAATGTCGCGCACCGTGAGCACCAGGCAGGGGCGGCCGTCCTGATCGATCTGACAGCCGTAGACGCGGGCGCTGCGGATTTCGCCGGTGCGGGTCAGCAGGGTGACTTCGAAGCCGTCGATCTGCCGCTCGGCGGTGATCTTGTCGAGCATCCGCTGGCGTTCGTCGAGGCTGCGCCAGAGACCCAGCTGAAGGGAGGTGCGGCCGAGGGCTTCGTCGCGGCTCCAGCCGAAATGGTCGACGAAACTGGCATTGAGTTCGAGGAATTGTCCGCTGTCCCGGTCGGTGATGACCATGGCGTCAGGCGCGGTATGAAAGGCTTTGGCGAACTTGTCCTGTCCGACGGAGGCGTGCGGGGGCGTGTGCGGATCGCGGCTCATGCGGCGCTCCCCCTGTATCTGGCGGCGCCGGCCAAGTGGGGCCGGCTAACGCGAACGGGTCTGCGGACGGGCATTCGGGCCCCTTCTTCTAGTTCTGTCAGAACAATAGAGGTTAGGCCGCGACGGGCGCAAGTCCGGCCGCCTGGGCGTCGAGCAGGCGCATGAAGGCCCGTGCGGCGTTGGACAGGGTGCGCTCGGTATGCAGGATGTAACCGAGCTGACGGCTGAGCTGGATGTCCTGCAGCGGCAGGCGGACCACGCTGTCGTCGAGCATGGTGCGCGGCAGGACGCTCCAGGCCAGGCCGATGGAAACCATCATCTTGATGGTCTCCATGTAGTTGGTGCTCATGCCGATGTTCGGCGTCAGGCCCTCGGCCTCGAACATGCGCCGCACGATATGGTGGGTGAAGGTGTTGCCGCCGGGGAACACCGCCGGGTGCCGCGCCACGTCGGCGAGGAACACCGGACCTTGCACCGACAGCGGGTGCTCGGGAGCGGCGACGAAGTCCAGCGGGTCGTCCCACACCGGCACGGCGCGCACGGGCTCGGCGGTTTCCGGGGCGAGGGTGATCACGGCCAGTTCGGCGCGGCCATGGAGGATTTCCTCGTAGGCGACTTCCGAGTCGCAGAACTGGATGTCCAGTGCCACCTGCGGGTGGGCCTTGGTGAAGGCGCGCAGCAGCGGCGGCAGACGGTGCAGGCCGATGTGGTGGCTGGTGGCCAGGACCAGTCGGCCGCTGACTTCGCCGTTCAGGTTGGTCAGGGCGCGGCGGGTGTCGTCCAGCACGCTGAGGATCTGGTAGGCGCGCGGCAGCAGGGCGCGGCCGGACTCGGTGAGGGTGACTTCGCGACCGACGCGGTCGAACAGGCGCACACCCAGTTGGTTCTCCAGGGCGGCGATGCGCTTGCTCACTGCCGGCTGGGTCAGGTGCAGACGCTCGCCGGCTTCGGAGAAGCTGCCGGATTCGGCGATGGCGAGGAAGGTGTTGAGGCTGGTCAGGTCCATGTCGACTCCCTGCGCTCTGGAAGCGGCGCCCAACTTTTATAACGCACAGTATTCCTCGTGGGAATCCTTTGGATAAAAAATATGAATTTGAGTTATTCGGCGCCTTTCCCTAGGATCGTCCCCACAAGCCCAAGGGGCATAGAAAGACGCTGATGAGGACTCTCTGATGGCCGGCAAGACGCTCTACGACAAACTCTGGGAAATGCACGAGGTGAAGCGCCGTGACGATGGCTCGTCGCTCATCTACATCGACCGCCACATCCTCCACGAAGTGACCTCGCCGCAGGCCTTCGAAGGGCTGCGCCTGGCCGGCCGCAAGCCATGGCGCATCGACGCGAACATCGCCACCCCGGACCACAACGTGCCGACCACCCAGGTCGAGCGCAAGGGCGGCCTCGCGGCCATTGCCGACGAAGTGTCGCGCATCCAGGTGCAGACCCTGGACGAGAACTGCGATGACTTCGGCATCCTCGAATTCAAGATGAACGACGTCCGCCAGGGCATCGTCCACGTGGTCGGCCCGGAGCAGGGCGCGACCCTGCCGGGCATGACCGTGGTCTGTGGCGACTCGCACACCTCGACCCACGGCGCCTTCGGTGCGCTGGCCCACGGCATCGGCACCTCCGAGGTGGAGCACGTGCTCGCCACCCAGTGCCTGGTCGCCAAGAAGATGAAGAACATGCAGGTCCGCGTGGAAGGCAAGCTGCCCTTCGGCGTGACCGCCAAGGACATCGTCCTCGCGGTGATCGGCAAGATCGGCACCGCCGGCGGCAACGGCCATGCCCTGGAGTTCGCCGGCAGCGCCATCCGCGACCTGTCCATGGAAGGCCGCATGACCATCTGCAACATGTCCATCGAAGCGGGCGCCCGCGTCGGCATGGTGGCGTGCGACGAGAAGACCATCGAATACGTGAAGGGCCGCCCGTTCTCGCCGCAGGGCTGCGACTGGGACAAGGCCGTGGAAGCCTGGAGCGACCTGGTTTCCGACGCCGATGCGCACTTCGACACCATCGTCGAGCTGCGTGCCGAGGACATCAAGCCGCAGGTCAGCTGGGGTACTTCCCCGGAAATGGTCCTCGCGGTGGACCAGAACGTGCCGGACCCGGCGGCCGAAGCCGATGCGGTCAAGCGCGATTCCATCGTCCGTGCGCTGAAGTACATGGGCCTGAACGCCAACCAGGCGATCACCGATATCCAGCTGGACCGCGTGTTCATCGGCTCCTGCACCAACTCGCGCATCGAAGACCTGCGCGCCGCCGCCGCCGTGGCCAAGGGTCGCAAGGTCGCCGCCACCGTCAAGCAGGCACTGGTCGTGCCGGGCTCGGGCCTGGTGAAAGCCCAGGCCGAACAGGAAGGCCTGGACAAGATCTTCATCGAAGCCGGCTTCGAATGGCGTGAACCGGGCTGCTCCATGTGCCTGGCGATGAACCCGGACCGCCTGGAGAGCGGCGAGCATTGCGCGTCCACCTCCAACCGCAACTTCGAAGGCCGCCAGGGCGCCGGTGGTCGTACCCACCTGGTCAGCCCGGCGATGGCCGCCGCGGCTGCCGTGACCGGTCGTTTCATCGACGTTCGTGAATTGATGCAGGCCTGAGGAGACCGAACATGAAAGCCTTTACCCAGCACACCGGTCTCGTCGCGCCGCTCGACCGCGCCAACGTCGACACCGACCAGATCATCCCCAAGCAATTCCTCAAGTCGATCAAGCGCACCGGCTTCGGCCCGAACCTGTTCGACGAGTGGCGCTACCTCGATGTGGGCCAGCCGAACCAGGACAACTCCAAGCGTCCGGTAAACAAGGATTTCGTCCTCAACTTCCCGCGCTTCCAGGGTGCCAGCGTGCTGCTGGCCCGCGAGAACTTCGGCTGCGGTTCCTCCCGCGAGCACGCGCCGTGGGCGCTGGACGAATACGGCTTCCGCACCGTGATCGCGCCGAGCTTCGCCGACATCTTCTTCAACAACAGTTTCAAGAACGGCCTGCTGCCGATCATCCTGAAAGATGAGGAAGTCGACGAGCTGTTCGCCCAGTGCGAAGCCACCGAGGGTTACCAGCTGACCGTCGACCTCGCTGCGCAGACCGTGACCCGTCCGGACGGCAAGCAGTACAGCTTCGAAGTGGATGCGTTCCGCAAGCACTGCCTGCTCAACGGCCTGGACGACATCGGCCTGACCCTGCAGGATGCCGACGCTATTCGCAGCTTCGAAGCCGGTTACAAGCAGAACCAGCCCTGGTTGTTCCGCGACGCCTGAGCGGCGTCGCACCATCGCGTCAAGGAGAGCAGCATGACCGAGAGTCGTCACGAGCAAGTGGTCCAGCGCCAGTTCGGCGCCCAGGCCAACGCGTACCTGACCAGTGCCGTTCACGCCCAGGGCGAGGAATTCGCGCTGCTGCGCGAGGCCGTGGCGGCTGACGCCGGCTCGCGCGTGCTCGACCTTGGCTGTGGTGCTGGGCATGTGAGCTTCCAGATCGCGGAATTTTGCGATGAAGTGATCGCCTACGACCTCTCCCAGCAGATGCTCGACGTGGTGGCCTCGGCCGCCGCCGAGCGCGGCCTGGGCAACATTGCCACGCGCTGTGGCGCCGCCGAGCGGCTGCCGTTCGAGGACGGCGAGTTCGACTTCGTCTTCAGCCGTTATTCCGCGCACCACTGGCGGGATGTCGGCCAGGCGCTGCGCGAAGTGCGCCGGGTGCTCAAGCCGGGCGGCGTGGCCTGCTTCATCGATGTCGCCGCGCCGGGCTTGCCTCTGCTGGACACCTATCTGCAGACTGTCGAAGTCCTGCGCGACACCAGCCACGTGCGTGACTACTCCCCGTCGGAGTGGGCCCGACTGGTCGGCGAAGCGGGCCTCGCAGTCACCGCTGCCAAACGCCAGCGCCTGCGCCTGGAGTTCACCTCCTGGGTCGAGCGCATGCGCACGCCCGAGGTGATGCGTCAGGCCATTCGTGCCCTGCAGCTTTCGATGGGCGAAGAGGTGCGCGAGTATTTCGAGATCGACGCCGAGGGCTCCTTCAGCACCGACGTGCTGGTGCTCTGGGCGACCAAATAGCAGCAGCAAGCTTCAAGCCGCAGGCTCCTGGCAGGAGCCTGCGGCTTTCAATCTTTTCCGAAGGAAACAAGCGATGAGCAAACAGATTCTGGTTCTCCCCGGCGACGGTATCGGCCCGGAAATCATGGCCGAAGCGGTCAAGGTGCTGGAGCTGGCCAACGACAGGTTCGCCCTGGGCTTCGAGCTGACCGAGGACGTCATCGGCGGCGCCGCCATCGACAAGCACGGCGTGCCGCTGGCCGACGAGACCCTGGAGCGCGCGCGCAACTCCGACGCCGTGCTGCTGGGCGCCGTGGGTGGCCCGAAGTGGGACAAGATCGAGCGTGACATCCGCCCCGAACGCGGCCTGCTGAAGATCCGCTCGCAACTGGGCCTGTTCGGCAACCTGCGTCCGGCCATCCTCTACCCGCAGCTGGCCGATGCTTCCAGCCTGAAGCCCGAAGTGGTCGCCGGCCTGGACATCCTCATCGTCCGCGAGCTGACTGGCGGCATCTACTTCGGCCAGCCGCGCGAGCAACGCGTGCTGGAGAACGGCGAGCGCCAGGCGTACGACACCCTGCCGTACAGCGAGAGCGAAATCCGCCGCATCGCCCGCGTCGGCTTCGACATGGCCCGCGTGCGCAACAAGAAGCTGTGCTCGGTGGACAAGGCCAACGTCCTGGCCTCCAGCCAGCTGTGGCGCGAAGTGGTCGAGGAAGTCGCCAAGGACTACCCGGACATCGAGCTGTCGCACATGTACGTCGACAACGCCGCCATGCAGCTGGTCCGTGCGCCGAAGCAGTTCGACGTGATGGTCACCGACAACATGTTCGGCGACATCCTGTCGGATGAGGCTTCCATGCTCACCGGCTCCATCGGCATGCTGCCTTCTGCCTCGCTGGATTCGAACAACAAGGGCATGTACGAGCCTTGCCACGGTTCCGCGCCGGACATCGCCGGCAAGGGCATCGCCAACCCGCTGGCGACCATCCTCTCGGTCTCGATGATGCTGCGTTACACCTTCAACGAAGGCGCCGCCGCCGACGCCATCGAGAAGGCCGTGAGCCTGGTGCTCGACCAGGGCCTGCGTACCGGCGACATCTGGTCCGAAGGCTGCACCAGGGTCGGTACCCGCGAAATGGGCGATGCGGTAGTCGCGGCTCTGCGGAATCTGTAATCTCTCCGGTTCGCTCGCTCCCGGCCCTTGCTGAAAAGGTGGGAGCGACGGCCCTCTAAATATTTGAAGGTGTAGTAGCGATGAAGCGTGTAGGTCTGATCGGTTGGCGTGGCATGGTGGGTTCGGTGCTCATGCAGCGGATGCTGGAAGAGCGGGACTTCGACCTGATCGAGCCGGTGTTCTTCACCACCTCCAACGTGGGTGGCGAAGGTCCGTCCATTGGCAAGGACATTGCCCCCCTGAAAGACGCCTACAGCATCGAGGAACTGAAAACCCTCGACGTCATCCTGACCTGCCAGGGCGGCGACTACACCAGCGAAGTCTTCCCCAAGCTGCGCGAAGCCGGCTGGCAGGGCTACTGGATCGACGCCGCTTCCAGCCTGCGCATGCAGGATGACGCGGTCATCGTCCTCGACCCGGTGAACCGCAAGGTCATCGACAACTCGCTGGACGCCGGCACCAAGAACTACATCGGCGGCAACTGCACCGTCAGCCTGATGCTGATGGCCCTGGGCGGCCTGTTCGAGGCCGGTCTGGTCGAGTGGATGAGCGCCATGACCTACCAGGCAGCCTCGGGTGCCGGCGCGCAGAACATGCGCGAGCTGATCAAGCAGATGGGCGCCATCAACGCTTCCGTCGCCGATGACCTGGCCAATCCGTCCAGCGCCATCCTCGACATCGACCGCAAGGTCGCCGAAGCCATCCGCAGCGATGCCATGCCGACCGAGAACTTCGGCGCGCCGCTGGCCGGCAGCCTGATCCCGTGGATCGACAAGGAACTGCCCAACGGCCAGAGCCGTGAAGAGTGGAAAGGCCAGGCGGAGACCAACAAGATCCTCGGCCGCTTCAAGAACCCTATCCCGGTGGACGGCATCTGCGTGCGCATCGGCGCCATGCGCTGCCACAGCCAGGCGCTGACCATCAAGCTGAACAAGGATGTGCCCATCGCGGACATCGAGGGCCTGATCAGCCAGCACAACCCCTGGGTCAAGCTGATCCCCAACCAGCGTGAGATCAGCATGCGCGAACTGACTCCGGCAGCCGTCACCGGCACCCTGAGCGTTCCGGTCGGTCGCCTGCGCAAGCTCAACATGGGCTCGCAGTACATCGGTGCCTTCACCGTCGGCGACCAACTGCTGTGGGGCGCTGCCGAGCCGCTGCGCCGCATGCTGCGCATCCTGCTGGAGCGTTGATCCGCCGCTTCAAAGGTATCCACAACGCCGGCCTCGAGCCGGCGTTGTGCTTTCCGGAGCACGAAAAGTTCCCGGTGTGTAGGTGAACCGCCGCACAAAACCGCCAGTCCGTTCGGCTGCCGGCTCTTTGGCGCCAGTTTCTGTGACGTACCCGCAAAAGCCACCGGGAACCAGTCGCTATCCTCGCAGCCCGTCCATGGGGACAGGTTTCGGCGCGCCCTTTCGCGCCGGCCGACGGCAAGCAAGCAGCGGGGGAGAGAATGGCTCGGTTACACAGATTGTGGTTGGCGACGGCAGTCGCCGCGGCGTTCATGCCGGGCATGGCAGGCGCCCTGGAACTGGGCGACATCTCCTCGCGGGCGGCGCTGGGACAGACCCTCTCGGCCAATATCGACCTGCGCGGCGCGGCTGACCTGAGCTCCGAGGAAGTCGTGGTGAGCCTTGCCTCGGCTGAAGACTTCGAACGCCTGGGTGTGGACCGCAACGTCGTCACCAGTGGGCTGAAGTTCACCCCGGACGTCGGCAAGAACGGTCGAGGCGTGATTCATGTCAGCTCGTCCAGGCCGATCCGCGAGCCCTACGTGAACTTCGTCCTCCAGGTCGTCTGGCCACAGGGGCGTCTGGTGCGTGAGTTCACCCTGCTGCTGGACCCACCGACCTACGCGGCCAGTCCTGTGACCCCACCAGCCATCGCCCCGGTGGCAGCCGTCCGCGCGCCACAGGCGCAACCGCTGGCGCCTTCAGGCGCGAGTGCGGCGGCCTCAGACAGCTACCGCATCCAGCGCAACGACGCGCTGTGGGACATCGCTTCGCGCAATCGTCCGTCCGGCAGCGTCTCGGTCATGCAGACCATGGCGGCGATGCAGCGAATGAATCCGGATGCCTTCGTCGACGGCAACATCAATCGCCTGAAGGTCGGCCAGGTGCTGCGCCTGCCCAGCGAGCAACAGGTTCGCGAACAGAGTCACGCCCAGGCAGTGGCGCATGTCGAAGCCCAGAATTCGCAGTGGAAGGCCAAGCGCAATCCGCAGCTGGCGCAGCAGGGGCGTCAGTTGGACGCCACCCACAAGGCCGAGGCGGGCAGCGCGCCGGCGAAAGCCGATGAGCGCGACAACCTGCGTCTGGTCTCCGGCCAGCCGGGCAAGGTCAAGGGCAAGGTCGACGCCGAGCAACTGGCCGTGGCCCAGGAAGGCCTGGACAGCGCGCGCCGCGAAGGCGACGAGCTGCGCAGCCGGATTGCCGACCTGGAAAGCCAGACCCAGAAACTGAACAAGCTGATCGAACTGAAGGACTCGCAGATCGCCGGCCTGATCGCGCGGCTGGCCGAGCAGGATCGCGCCAAGGCGCAGGCCGCTCCACAAGCGGGCAATCCGCAGGCGTCGGCAGGGGAGGTCGCCCAGGCGACTGCGCCGCTGACCGCACAGGCTACGGACGGCGCGCCGCGTCCCTGAGCTGCGGCGATAGGCGGCGGAGCCCTCGATTGCTTCGCCGCTGGTGGGGGCAGTAAAGTGCTGCGCTACTTTCCCCACCGATTGTGAGACCCCGGATGCCTGAAACACTCGACATCGCCGTAGTAGGCGCCACAGGACTCGTTGGCGAGGCTTTGGTCGAACTGCTGGAAGAGCGCGACTTCCCCGTCGCCAACCTGTATCTGCTGGCCAGTGGCGAGTCTGCTGGCAAGTCGATTGCCTTCCGTGGGCGCAACATCCGGGTCGGCAAGCTCGACGATTTCGACTTCGCCAAGGTGCGTCTGGCCTTCCTCTCCGTGGGCGCCGAAGCTGCAGCCGACTGCACCGCCCGTGCCCGCGAGGCCGGCTGCAGCGTGATCGACCTGAGCGGTGCAGCGCTGAACGACGCTGCTGCGTTGCTGGCCCAGGCCTGCGTGAATGGCGATGCCGTCGAGGCCCTGCAACTTCCCGCATTGATTGCCGCCCCGGCCGCGCCCGCCGCCGAGGTGGCCGAAGTGCTTGCCGCACTGCGTGGCGTCGTGGAGCTGCGCCAGGTCACGGTGAGCGCCTGCCTGTCCGCTTCCGCGCTGGGGCGCGAAGGCGTGCAGGAGCTGGCGCGGCAGACCGCCGAGTTGCTCAATGCCCGTCCTCTGGAACCGCGCCTGGTGGATCGCCAGTTCGCCTTCAATATGCTGGCGCAGCTGGGTGACGTCGACGAGCAGGGTTATTCGGCGGTCGAACGCCGCATCGCGGCTGAGCTCGCCGTCCTGTTCCCCGAGCTGAAGGATGGCCTGAGCGTCACCTGCAGTCTGGCTCCGGTATTCTTCGGCGATACCCTCATGCTTTCCATCAGGACGGCGGCACCGGTTGCCCTGGCGGCGGTCAGCGCCGCGCTGGACGCAGCCGACGGCATCGAGCTGGTGGAAGACGATTATCCGACTGTCATCGGCGATGCGCAGGGGCAGGATAGTGTTTACGTTGGTCGCCTACGTACTGGTCTGACAGATTCGTGCGAACTGAATTTGTGGATTGCGTCAGATAATGTGAGAAAAGGCGCAGCCCTAAATGCTGTGAACTTGGGCGAATTGTTGATAAAACACTATCTGTAAAAGATACTTACCGAATATTTGAAGAAGTATTCTAGCTTGGCAATACTGGCCGGGAACGTCGCTGACAGGGGAGAACACTGCCGTGAAAACGGCCAGTGCAATGGGCAGCGGCGCCCGATAGACGTTGTTCTAATCCAGAAAAAAGCTATTAAAACAAGGGATTAATATATGGTCCGGCTTCGCAAACTGGTGCAGGCAATCGCAGCTGCTTCGGCACTGACCTCGGGCATGGCGCATGCGCTGGGGCTGGGAGACATCCACCTGCGTTCGGCACTGAACCAGCCGCTGGACGCCGAGATCGAGCTGGTCGAAGTTCGCGACCTGTCCTCGGCCGAGGTGATCCCGAAGCTGGCTTCGCCGGAAGACTTCAACAAGGCCGGCGTCGACCGCCAGTATTTCCTGACCGGGCTGAAGTTCACGCCCATCGTCAAGCCCAACGGCAAGAGCGTCATCCGCGTGACCTCCGACCGGCCGGTGCAGGAACCCTACCTGAACTTCCTCGTGGAAGTGCTCTGGCCCAACGGCCGCTTGCTGCGCGAGTACACCGTGCTGCTCGATCCGCCGCTGTATTCCCCGCAGACCGCCGCTGCCGTGCCGCGCGCGCCGATGGCCGTACCGGCTCCGGTAGTCCGTCCGTCCGCCACCGCAGCGC
>NZ_JBGLYK010000088.1:0-20985 GCF_047304025.1 Pseudomonas sp. Pseusp97
ATGCCGGCCGCCGCGTCCTGGGCGTCCAGCAGCAGGTCGAGGTAGTGCTCGATGCCCAGGCCGGCGACGACCAGGCCGGCCTCCTGGCGGGCGCCGAGGCGGTTGAGGTAATCCACCGCCTTCCAGAACTCGTCGGGGGTGACGTTCATTTCTTCGATCAGCCTGGCGGTGTCCTGCAGGATACGCAGGATCAACTGCTTCACGCGCGGATTGCCGGCGTCATTGAGCGCGCCGCTGGCTTCTTCGAAGAACTTCTGGATGTCGGCAGTCTGGGAAATCTTCAGGGTCACGCTGATTACCTCGTTCTTGTTGTTCTGGGTTCGGTCAGACATCAGCTGGCGCGCAGCACGGCTTCGCGCTCGACGCGGTGGAACACGCGGTTGAAGTACACCAGGCTGTCCTGGCGCTCGCGCACCGCGACCTTTTCCAGTTCGACGAACATCACGGTGTGGGAGCCGACTTCCTTGCAATCGCTGATCCGCCCTTCCAGGCTGACCAGCGCCTGGCGCAGCACCGGCAGACCGGCGTAGCCGTCGTCCCAGAGGTCCCAGGTAAATCGCTCTTCCATGGACACCTTGGTCATCCCGGCGAAGTGTTTGGCCAGTTCTTCCTGTTCGCCGCACAACACGTTGACGCACAGGTGGCCGTTGCTGCGGAACACGTCGTGGGTGGCGCTGCCGCGGTTGACGCAGACCAGCACGGTGGGCGGCGAATCGGTGACCGAGCAGACCGCGCTGGCGGTGATGCCGCAGCGGCCTTCCGGACCGTTGGTGGTGATGATGTTCACCGCCGCCGGCAGTTGCGCCATGGCGTTGCGGAAGTCGATCTGGGTCTGGCTGAGGGTGGTGGCCATTGTTTGCCCCTATATGCTGGAGTGGCCGGCACGCCCGGCCTTTCTTGTATGGGGCCAGCGTAGGGCAGCGCGGCGGCGCGCCATATTCAGACGATCACCACGCTGGAGGGGGCGGGCCGCTAGTCATCTAGGTGGTTTCTTTATCGTCAGCACCGGCGACTATGGGTATGCTCCGGGCATGCCCTTGCGGCGACCGTGGCAAAAGCCCGGCGCACGCGGCCTACGTGCAGCTTCACAACGATAAGAAAGACAGTGGCGACGCCTGATGGAAGCTAGAAAACCCGTGGTCTACATCGTCGACGACGACAAGGACCTGCGCACCTCCCTCGCCTGGCTGCTCGAGTCGGTCAGCATCGAATCGCTCTGCTACGGCGGCGCCGAGGAGTTCCTGCGCGAATACGACCCCAAGCTCCCCGCCTGCCTGGTGCTCGACGTGCGCATGCCCGAGACCAGCGGCTTCCAGCTGCAGGAGATGCTCAACGACAGGGGCATCGACCTGCCGACCATCTTCGTCACCGCCCACGGCGATATCCCGATGTCGGTGAAGGCGATGAAGAACGGCGCGCTGGACTTCGTCGAGAAGCCCTACAACCCACAGCAGATGCTCGACCGCATCCAGGCGGCGCTGAAGAGCGCGGTGCAGGTACATGCGGGCCAGGAGCAGAAGCAGAACCTCAAGCACAAGCTCGACCTGCTCACCGGGCGGGAACGGGAAATCCTGATGATGGTGGTGGACGGCAAGGCCAGCAAGGTCATCGCCCGCGAGCTGAACATCAGCGTCAAGACGGTCGATGTGCACCGCACCAAGATCAAGGAGAAGATGGGCGTCAGCAGCATCGCCATGCTGGTGCGCGAGGTACTCAACGTGCCCGTGGAAGAAACGCGCCCCTGAACGAGGGCGCGCTGTTTTTCAGCCAGTCGCTCAGTCGACGCGCTCGCCGCACAGGTCAAGGCCGAACAGGCGCTCCACTTCTGCAGCCGGCAGTCCGCAGCCCAGCAGGCTGAACAGTTTGCCCAGCGCCGCTTCGCGCGTCATGCCGCCACCCGAGACCAGCCCGGCATCGCGCAGGCGGCTGCCAGCGGCGTAGACATCGAAGGCCACATGGCCCTGCGGGCACTGGCTGATCGCCGCCAGCACCACGCCTCGAGCGTGGGCTTCGCGCAGCGCGGTCAGCAGCTCTTCGTTATCCGAAGGGCCCGTGCCACTGCCGAAACACTCCAGCAGCAGCGCCTGAACGCCGCTGCCCAGCAGCGCGCTCAGATGTTCGGCACGCAGACCGGGGAACAGCGGCAGCACCGCAAGATTCACCGGTTGGCGCGGCTGGCGGTAGCTCAGCTCAGCGGGAAGCGATTGCGCGCGCTCGCCATTGCGTTCACGCGGCAGCGCGGCGAAGGCATCGAAAGCATCGCTGCGCAGCTTGGTCACGCGGGCGCCGTGCATCAGCTCGCCATTGAAGTACAGCCGGACACCCGGCTCGACGCCGCCTTCCAGCGCCTTCAGTGCGCCCAGGAGATTGCCCGGCGCATCGCTGTCCGGTGCGCCCATGGGCTGCATCGAGCCGGTCAGCACCACGGGAACATCCAGGCCCAGCAGCAGGAAGGAAAGCGCGGCGGCGCTGTAGGCCAGGGTGTCGGTGCCGTGCAGCACCAGCACGCCGTCATGGCCGCCCTGCTCCACCGCATGGACGATGGCGTCGCGCATGGCCAGCCAGTTGGCCTGGGTCATGTTGGCGCTGTCGAGCAGCGGTTGCAGCTCGGCGAAGGACCAGTCGAGGCGAATCTCGCCGTGGCCTTGCAGCTGTTCGCGCATGCGCGCTTCGAAACCGCCAGCCGGCGCCAGGCCCTCGGCGGTCTGCAGCATGCCGATGGTGCCGCCGGTATAGAGGACGAAGAGGTTCTTCACGCGACGCATGCCAGTGCTCTTGCAGGAAAGTTCACAGGATAAACCGCAAGGCCGGGAGAAGTCCCGGCCTTGCGTGTCAGACCTTGATCCTGGGATCAGGCTCCGAGGATCGGGTCAGCAGGATCAGCCCTGAGCCGGCAGGCTGCCGTGGGCCGGAGCGGTCGAGTTGATCTTGTGCGCGTCGCGCCAGGCGTCGTGGTCGATGTCCAGGTCGGCGAACTTGCTGGCGTCGAACACCGGGCGCTCGATGCCGGCGGCGCGCTGCTCGTCGTAGTCGCGCATCACGCGCAGGCCGGTCTTGATCAGCATCGCCAGGGCCACCAGGTTGACGAACGCCAGGCAGGTCATGGTGATGTCGGCGAAGGCGAACACGGTGCCCAGGTTCTGCATCGAGCCCCAGAGGATCAGGCCCAGCACCAGTACGCGGAAGGCGACGAGCGCGGAACGGCTGCGGCCGACGATGAACTGCAGGGCGTTCTCGCCGAGGTAGTAGTTGTAGGTGATGCAGGTGAACACGAACAGCGACAGCGCGACGCTGACGAAGATGCGGCCCCAGTCACCGACCACGGCGGCCAGCGAGTTCTGGGTCAGGGTGATGCCGTCGCCTTCGAAGCCCGGGGTGTAGAAGCCCGAGAGCAGGATCAGCAGCGCGGTGCAGGTGCAGATGACGAAGGTGTCGAGGAACACGCTGAATGCCTGGACCACGCCCTGGGAGGCCGGGTGGCGCACGGCGGCAACGGCGGCCACGTTCGGCGCACTGCCCAGGCCTGCTTCGTTGGCGAACACGCCACGCTTCACGCCCATCACGATGGCGCTGCCCAGCAGGCCGGCGAAGGCCGGTTCCAGGCCGAAGGCGCTTTTCACGATGGTGGTCAGCATGCCCGGCACCAGTTCGATCTGGGTAACGATCACGTACAGGGTGACGGCGATGTAGGCCAGCGTCTTGACCGGCACCAGCAGGTCGGACACGGCAGCGATGCGCTGGATGCCGCCGAAGAACACCACGGCCAGCAGCACGGCCAGGGCGATGCCCGAGTACAGGACCGGGATGTCGAAGGCATTCTGCAGCGAGTGGGTCACCGTGAAGGCTTGCAGGCCGTTGAAGGCGAAGCCGTAGGTGACCAGCAGCAGGACCGCGAAGGTCATGGCCATCCAGCGCAGTTTCAGGCCGTGCTGGATGTAGTAGGCCGGGCCGCCGCGATACAGGCCGTCGCCGTCACTGCGCTTGTAGACCTGGGCCAGGGTGCACTCGAAGAAGCTGCTGGACATGCCCACCAGCGCGGTGACCCACATCCAGAACACGGCGCCGGGGCCACCCAGGGTCACGGCGATGCCGACACCGGCGATGTTACCGGCGCCCACGCGGCCGGCGAGGCTCAGCATCAGCGCCTGGAACGAGCTCAGCTGGCCGGACTGGCCGCGGATCGATTCCTTGAACACGCCGAACATGTGGCCGAAATGGCGGAACTGGACGAAACGGGAGCGGATGGTGAAATACGCGCCGAGTCCTACGATGAGGACGATGAGGACTTTCCCGGACAGGAAATCGTTGATCGCGTCGAGCATGTGCTGTGGCCTCGATTGTTATTGTCGGAGCACGGACCTGGGGCTGGCCCGCTCACTGGGGGCGCATGGTTGCGCCCGTAGCGTCTCGAAACAATTTCGCGGCTTGCTACGAATTGATGCTACCTGACGCTATAATTGCGCCACTCGCATCACCTGGACCTGGTACGCATGTCCGAGAATCTCGGCCCCAATCTCAAACTGCTGTGCGCGCATTACCGTTCTATCTCGGAGGTTTGCCGCAAGCTTTCGATCAATCGTGCGCAGTTCAACAAGTACCTCGGCGGGCAGAGCCAGCCTACGGCGTACAACCTCAAGCGCATCGGTGACTTCTTCGGCGTCGAGGACTACGAGCTGCAATTGCCGCCCGAGCAGTTCGCCCGCCTGATCGGCGCGCGGGGCACTTCGCCGGCCAGCGTGCAACGGGACGATCCGCTGATGGAGATGCTCCGCCCGCTGCGCGACCACGCGGGGAACCTGTCGCGCTACTGCGGTTACTACTTCGAGTATTCCAACTGCATGTCGGTGCCCGGGTCGATCCTGCTGTCGCTGGTGCACCTGTACGAGCAGGACGGCAACTTCCTCTTCGAGCGCCAGGAACGCCAGGAGCGCTCCAGCAGCACCGACGTGCAGGCCGAGGACTGGGTGCGCTGCCGCTACCTGGGCGCGGCCTTCCAGCTGCAGGACCGGGTATTCCTGCTGGACTACGAGTCGCTCACCGTCAACGAGATGAGCCAGACCATCCTCATCCCCAGCTTCAAGAGCCGCATCACCCGCCTGAACGGTTTGAAGACCGGCGTCTCCAGCGGCGACCGCCGCACCCCGGCCTGCACCCGCGTGGTCTGGGAATATCTCGGCCCGGAGATCAACCGCATCAGCGCCTACCGCCAGGTGAAGCTGTACCAGCCGGACGACCCGCGCATCGACGACGACGTGCGCCAGCGCCTGCAGGTCGGGCCGATCCGCCACGGGTTGTTCGAAATCGAATAGCGGCAGTTCACGCCTGACTTGAATGACCGTGCTCGGGCTGCCCTCTCCCTGAAGGGAGAGAGGGCCGTTCGGCGTGTACGGATGGATAGCAGTCAGCCGATGCTGGCGCTATTTTTTGCGGCTCTGCAACCACGCCGCCGCCAGTCCGCTGCCGCAGATCACCGCGATCCCCAGCAGCGCCGACGGCTCCGGCGTATGGCCGAAGATCACGAAACCCAGCAGCCCGGCGAAGACGATCTGGCAATAGCTGAACGGTGCCAGCAACGCGGGCGCGGCATGCTTGAAGGCCTGGGTCAGGAACAGGTGCGCAGTCATCCCGCAGGTGCCCAGGGCCAGCATCATCAGGCCATGGACCAGCCCCGGCCATTGCCAGAAGAACGGCACCAGCGCGCTGACGATCAGGGTGTTGCACAGCCCGGCGAAGAAGTTGCTGGTGGTCGGGCTGTCGACCTGGCTGAGCTTGCGCGTCAGCAACTGGTAGAAGCTGAAGCACAGCGCCGAGCCGAACGGCAGCAGTACCGCAGGTGTGAACAGGTCGCCACCGGGATGGACGATGACCAGCACGCCGGCGAAACCCACCAGCACCGCGGCCCACTGACCAGCACTGACGCGCTCGCCCAATAGCGGCACCGACAACGCCGTCACCAGCAACGGCGCGAGGAAGTTCACCGACGTCGCCTCGGCCAGCGGGATGTACTGCAGGCCCGTGGTGAACAGGAAACTTGTGCCCAGCAGGCACAGCGCGCGGACCGTCTGCAGGAACGGATGACGGGTGCGCAGCACGGAGAGGCCGGCGCGCGGCAGGAAGATCCCCGCCATCAGCAGCGTGTGCACCACATAGCGCGCCCACACCACCATGACGATGGGATAGATGCTCGCCAGGTACTTGGATAGCGCGTCGTGGCTGGAGAACAGGAAGGTCGCCAGGACGATGAGCAGGATGCCCTTGAAGGGCTGGTGTACGCCGGACAGCGGCGATTGGCTGGTACTCATCGACTCACGGATTCAGTAGGACAGACAAGGCAGAGGCTCAGGAGCCCGACAGCCTAGCAGGACGCAGCGAAGAAAGAATCCGTCGCGCCGCGGCGTGGGCACCTCGCGGGTCCGCTGGAAGGCCGGGCGATAAGGGTCCCGCACGGCGTTGTGCCAGTCATCCTACGCGCATTGCCGGCAAGGAAATGTTCCGCCTGGTTAATTGATGTTCGAACAGCGAACGCTTACGTCCCGGACGAATTGCGGCGAGCCTTCGGCGGGCACCACTATGGCCTCAGCCGCCGCCTCGATGCGGCGCCAACAACTATAAGAAAGGTCCGTTCACATGCTCACGCTCTCCCTGGCACGCCCGCGCGCGTGCATCGCACCCGCCGGCCCTCCCCGCATTCCCGTCGCGCCTGGCTGATCGCCCGGCCGCCGCTCACCGAACATTTCTACCGCCAGCCGCCGCTCCCGTTCGAGCCACGCGGAGGGCTCCGTTCGCCCCGAACAATGACAAGAATGCCGAGGGAACACCCATGCTCCGCCATCTGCCCCATCTCACCATCAGCGCCTGCCTGCTACCCCTGCCCGTCCTGGCCCACGCCGGCGAAGGCGGTTTTCTCGACGACGCGAAGTCCAGCCTGCTGCTGCGCAACTTCTACATGAACCGCAACTACGTCGGAGACGCCCGGCAGAACAAGGCGGAGGAATGGACCCAGAGCTTCATCCTCGATGCCCGCTCCGGCTATACCCAGGGCACCGTCGGGCTGGGCCTGGACGTGCTCGGGCTGTACAGCCTGAAGCTCGACGGCGGCAAGGGCACGGCCGGCACCCAGTTGCTGCCGACCCACGGCGATGGCCGCCCCGCCGACGACTTCGGTCGCCTGGCGGTGGCCGGCAAGGCCAAGGTGTCGAAGACCGAATTCAAGGCCGGTGAATGGATGGCGGTGCTGCCGATCCTGCGCTCGGATGACGGCCGCTCGCTGCCGCAGACCTTCCAGGGCGCCCAGGTAACCTCGAAGGAAATCGACGGCCTGACCCTCTACGGCGGCCAGTTCCGCCAGAACAGCCCGCGCAACGACGCCAGCATGGAGGACATGTCGCTGTTCAACCGCCCGGCCTTCACTTCCGACCGCTTCAATTTTGCCGGCGGCGAATACCGCTTCAATGGCGACCGCACCCTGGTCGGCCTGTGGAATGCCCAACTGAAGGACATCTATCAGCAGCAGTATCTGCAACTGCAGCACAGCCAGCCGCTGGGCGACTGGGTGCTTGGTGCGAATATCGGCTACTTCTGGGGCAAGGAGGACGGCGGCGCCCGCGCCGGCAACCTCGATAACCGCACCTTCTCCGGCCTGTTCTCGGCAAAATACGGCGCGAGCACCTTCTACCTCGGCCTGCAGAAGGTCATGGGCGAGGACGAGTGGTTCCGCGTCAACGGCACCAGCGGCGGCACCCTCGCCAACGACAGCTACAACGCCAGCTACGAAAGCGCCAGGGAACGTTCCTGGCAGTTGCGCCATGACTATGACTTCGCCGCTTTCGGCGTTCCCGGCCTGACCCTGATGAACCGCTATATCCAGGGCCGCAACGTGCACAACGCCAGCACCGACGACGGCCGCGAATGGGGCCGCGAGAGCGAGCTGGCGTACACGGTGCAGAGCGGCACCTTCAAAACGCTGAACGTCAAGTGGCGCAACTCCACCATGCGCCGCGACTGGGGCAGCACCAACAGCTTCGACGAAAACCGGCTGATCATCAGCTATCCGTTGTCGCTGCTGTAGCCCTTCGATTGCCACCCTACGAACCGCGAAGGTTGGGTCCTGTAGGAGCGAGCTTGCTCGCGAACCGCTTGTGACTGGACCTGCCGGGTAATCCATTCGCGAGCAAGCTCGCTCCTACGAAGAGCCCCTTAGGACGGATAACCTGGAGCAGGGTTTCCGCCGGTTCGCGAACAGACGTCGACCCTGCCGACAGATCGCGGGCATGGCCCGCTCCTGCAGGTGCGCCAGTCCATGAAAAAGCCCCGGCATGCCGGGGCTTTTTGCATACCGCGCAAGCCTTACTGGCCGGCTGGCTTCTCCGCGTCTTCCGCTTCGATCTCTTCCAGTGCCAGCTCCAATCCCCAACTGGAAGCCTCCACCGGCTGGGCGGCCGCCGGAGGAGCAGCGGGAGCTGGCGCAGCGGGCTTGGCCGCCGCGGGGACAGCAGCGCTGCCGACGCTGCCCGGATTGTCCTTGTAGAGTTTGAGCTTCAGCCGCAGGTTGTTCGCCGAATCGGCGTTCTTCACCGCTTCTTCCTCGGTGATCGCTCCTTCCACGGCGAGATCGAACAGCGCCTGGTCGAAGGTCTGCATGCCGAGGGCACGGGACTTGTCCATGATCTCCTTGATCGAACTGAAATCGCCGCGCTTGATGATGTCGCTGATGGTCGCCGTGCCCAGCAGAACCTCCACCGCCGCGCGGCGCTTGCCGTCCTGGGTGCGCACCAGGCGCTGGGAGACGAACGCCTTGAGGTTGTTGCCCAGGTCGTTGAGCAACTGCGGGCGGCGCTCCTCGGGGAAGAAGTTGATGATGCGGTCCAGCGCCTGGTTGGCGTTGTTCGCGTGCAGCGTGGAAATCGCCAGGTGGCCGGTGTCGGCGAAGGCCAGGGCGTGCTCCATGGTCTCGCGGTCGCGGATCTCGCCGATCAGGATCACGTCCGGCGCCTGGCGCAGGGTGTTCTTCAGCGCGGCGTGGAAGCTGCGGGTGTCCACGCCCACCTCGCGCTGGTTGATGATCGACTTGCGGTGCCGGTGCACGTACTCGATGGGGTCTTCGATGGTGATGATGTGGCCGCCGCTGTTGCGGTTGCGGTGGTCGATCAGCGCCGCCAGGGAGGTGGACTTGCCCGAGCCGGTACCGCCGACGAAGAGCACCAGCCCGCGCTTCTCCATCACCACCTTGAGCAGCACTTCCGGCAGCTTCAGGTCGGCGAACAGCGGGATATCCAGCTTGATGTTCCGCGCCACGATGGAGACTTCGTTGCGCTGCTTGAACAGGTTGATACGGAAACGGCCGACGCCCGCGACGGAAATCGCCAGGTTCATCTCCAGCTCACGGTCGAATTCCGCGCGCTGCTCCTCGTCCATCAGCCCATAGCCGATACGGGCGACGTCGCCAGCCTTCATTGGCTCGTTGGTCAGCGGCTTGAGCACGCCGTTGAACTTGGCGCAGGGCGGCGCGCCGGTGGAGAGGTAAAGATCCGAACCATCCTGGGTGGCCAGGATCTTGAGCATCGCTTGGATATCCATTGAACTGCATCCGTACGCAAGGTGGCGGCGGGCGCTGTCTTTCAGCAGCGTCCTACAAATAAGAATTAGCTGATTGACTCTATGGAGCACCCCCGCGCCAGACAATGCAACCCATCGCGAAATGCGACCTGCATCACTGCTGCCGTACAATGCCGCGCAGACGCTTTCATTAAAGGACACCCACCAATGCCCGTTGCCATGGCCCGCCATATCCTGGTCAAGACCGCCGCCGAAGCCGAGCAGATCAAGCAGCGCCTGGCCAAGGGCGAGGACTTCGCCGCCCTGGCGCGCAAGCATTCCACCTGCGCGTCCGGCAAACGCGGCGGCGACCTCGGCGAGGTGCGTCCCGGCCAGATGGTCCGCAGCATTGACCAAGTGATCTTCAAGAAACCGGTCGGCGTGGTGCATGGACTGGTGAAGAGCCAGTTCGGCTACCATCTGGTCGAGGTTTATTTCCGCGACTGAAGGAGCCGCGCTGCATGACGCCGGAACAGATCGCCCGCTTCTGCCTGGACCTTCCCGGCGCCCGCGAAGACATCAAATGGGGCAGCAACCGGGTGTTCTCGGTGGCCGGCAACAAGATGTTCGCCATTCTCGACTTTCTCGACAGCGGTAACGGCGGCCTGGCCTTCAAGGTCGGTCCGGAGCTGTTCCTCGGCTATGTCGACCGCCCTGGCATCCGCCCGGCGCCTTACCTGGCGCGGGCCTTCTGGATTTCCATGCAGCGCCCCTACCCCATGGGCGACGCCGAGCTGCGCGAGGCGCTGACCCGCTCGCACCAGCTGGTGGTGGCCCGCCTGCCCAAGCGCCAACGCCTGGGCCTGGTGCTGGAGGCGCCCTGATGCGCACGCTCGACTGGGAAGGAATCTGGCATGCACCCACGGCCAGCTGGGAGTCGCTGCAGCTGGGTGAGCTTCGCGCCGAGAGCCAGTTGCGCGCCATCGATGAGGCGGGCGGCCCGTCCTATCAGCTCGATTATCAGTTGGAATGGGACGAGCAATGGCGTCTGCGCGAAGCGCGCTTCAGCGTGGAAAGCGACCGCGGCACGCATCAACTGCATCTGCTCACCGATGGCGAGGGACACTGGCGGACCGCCGCTGGCGAGGCGCTGGCAGAGCTGGACGGTTGCCTGGACATCGATATCTGGCCCTCGCCTTTCACCAACACCTTCCCCATTCGCCGCCTGCACCTGGCCGAGGGTGAGCGCCAGGAGCTGGCGGTGGTCTATCTGGAAGCGCCGACGCTCAGGCCGGTGCGGATGCGCCAGGGGTACACACGGGTTGATGCGCATCACTATCTCTATGAGAACCTCGAAGGCACGAACTTCCAGGCATTGCTGACGGTGGACGACGACGGCCTGGTAATCGATTACCCCACCCTGTTCCGCCGGGTCTGACAGACCGCTTTTGTAGGAGCGAGCTTGCTCGCGAACCACTTCACGCTGGAGCGGCCGGGGAATCCTTTCGCGAGCAAGCTCGCTCCTACGAAGAGCCCCGTAGGGCGGTTGATATTTCAGGTAGTTCGTTAGCTAGCTTTCCTACATGACAGCCTCGGTCCATGATGTAGGACCACTCGCCGTACCGAACCGCAGCACATGTCCGCCGATTCCCGCTCGTCCTCGTCCACTACCCTGCAGGTGGTGTCCGTCGTCCTCTTCACCTTCATCGCCTACCTGACCATCGGCATTCCGCTGGCCGTTCTGCCTGGTTACGTGCACAGCGATCTGGGCTTCGGCTCGGTGATGGCGGGCCTGGTGATCAGCATCCAGTACCTGGCCACCCTTCTCACCCGCCCGTACGCCGGCAAGGTGATCGACACCCTCGGCCCCAAGCGCGCGGTGCTGTACGGCATGGTCGGCTGCGCTGGCAGCGGCGCACTGATGCTCGGTTCCTGGGCGGTGCAGGGCCTGCCGTGGATGAGCCTGGGCCTGCTGATGGTCGCTCGACTGGTGCTCGGCACGTCGGAAAGCCTGGTCGGCAGCGCCTCGATCGCCTGGGGCATCGACCGTGTCGGCGCGGCGAACACCGCAAAAGTCATCTCATGGAACGGCATCGCCAGCTATGGCGCGCTCGCCATTGGCGCCCCGCTGGGCGTACTGATGGTCGGCCAGCTCGGGCTGGCCAGCCTGGGCGGCAGCGTGGTGCTGCTGGCCGCGATCGGCTTCGCCCTGGCCTGGCCCAAGCGCGCGGCCGCCCTGGTGCATGGCGAGCGCATGCCCTTCCACCATGTGCTCGGCCGCGTGTTCCCCCACGGCATGGGCCTGGCGCTGGGTGGCATCGGCTTCGGCACCATCGCCACTTTCATCACGCTTTATTACGCGAGCCTCGGCTGGAAGGACGCCGTCTACTGCCTGACCGCCTTCGGCGGCTGCTTCATCGGCGCACGCCTGCTGTTCGCCAATGCCATCAACCGCCACGGCGGCTTCCGCGTCGCCATCGCCTGCCTGACGGTGGAAAGCCTCGGCCTGCTCCTGCTGTGGAGCGCGCCAACACCCTGGATTGCGCTGGCCGGCGCGGCGCTGACCGGATTCGGCTTCTCGCTCGTGTTCCCGGCGCTGGGCGTGGAAGCCGTGGGCCTGGTACCCGCCTCCAACCGCGGCGCCGCGCTGGGCGCCTACTCGCTCTTCATCGACGTTTCCCTGGGCGTCACCGGGCCGCTGATGGGCGCTGTCGCCAACGGCTTCGGCTTCGGCTCGATCTTCCTCTGCGCAGCGCTCGCGGCATTCAGCGGACTGATCCTCAGCCTCTGGCTCTATCAGCGTTCTTACAGTCCAGCCTGATTGCCGTTGCGCGGCAAAAAGCCGCGACTGTGCCCATTGCCGTCGAGCCGCCGCGATCCGGCGCCCATCGCCGTTGATCAGATCAGGATGACAGCGGCGTGACAGGGGCTGGACGAAAAAGTTCGAACCTCTGCTATTATCCGGCGGCGCCGGGGCGACCACGCCCCGAATACAACCAAAAGAATATGCCAGCACAGGACTCCACCTACCCCGATCACGCACTTCGGGGCGGAGAGCTTTTTTCTTTCTGTTCGCTGGCGCTGCACCATTAAGGAAATCAAGATGCTGAACCACCGGATCAGTCTGCTCGCACTGGGGATCCTCGCGTCGACCGCCGCCATGGCCGAAGACCAGTCCACCGCCAAGGGCTTCACCGAAGACAGCCATCTGGACCTGTTCTTCCGCAACGCCTACATGAACCGCGACTACAAGCACGGTCGTGACGACAAGGCCGAGTGGGGCCAGGCTGCCACCGCCACCTTCACCTCCGGCTTCACCCAGGGCACCGTGGGCTTCGGCGTTGACGCGTTCGGCATGTATGCCCTGCGCCTGGACGGTGGCCAGGGCAAGAGCGGCGCCGCCGGCATCGACTTCTTCAAGCAGGGCGACAGTGGCGAAGCCGCCAACGACCTGGCCCGCGCCGGTGGCGCAGTGAAGGCTCGCTTCTCCAACACCGTGATCAAGTACGGTGACCAGATGCCGGCCCTGCCGATCCTGAGCTACGACAACTCCCGCCTGCTGCCGGAAACCTTCACCGGCACCCTGGTCACCTCCAAGGAGATCGACGGCCTGGAACTGAACGTCGGCCGCTTCACCTCGGAAACCCGCAAGAGCGCCGAAGGGCGTGACAGCGGCGGCCTGAAGCGCATCGACGTGTTCGGCGGCAGCTACAAGTTCACCGACAACTTCAGCGGCTCGCTGTACGGCTACGAGAGCGAAGACGTCGCCCGCAAGCAGTACATGAACCTGAACTACGTCATCCCGGTGGCCGACAAGCAGTCCCTGACCCTGGACTTCAACGGCTACCGCACCCGCGTGAACGAAGACTTCGCTGCCGACAACGGCATCGATGGCACCAAGAACACCATCTGGAGCCTGTCGGCCGCCTACAACATCGGCGCCCACACCTTCATGGTCGCGCACCAGCGCAACAACGGCGATTCCGGCTACAACTACGGCTGGTACCAGAACCAGGGCGGCCTGGGCGACGGCGGCACCACCATCTGGCTGGCCAACTCCTACTGGTCGGACTTCAACGGCGAGGACGAGCGTTCCTGGCAGGGCAGCTACAGCCTGGACTTCTCCGAGTACGGCGTCCCAGGCCTGAGCTACACCGTGGCCTACGTCTATGGCGACAACATCAAGACCGCCGAGACCAGCAACGGCAAGGAACGTGAAATCTTCAACCAGCTGAAGTACGTCGTACCGAGCGGCCCGGCCAAGGACCTGTCGGTCAAGCTGCGCGGCTCCTGGCTGCGCGTGTCCAACGACGCCCGCTCCTACAACGACGACGGCAACGAAGTGCGCGTCTTCGTCGAGTACCCGGTCAACATCTTCTGATGAGCTGATCGGGCTCGAAAGAAAACGCCCCGTGGCAGCGCTGCCACGGGGCGTTTTTCATTCCAGGCCCCGGCGTCTGCCGAGCCACGGCAACGGCGGCAGCGCCATGCGCAGGATATGGAAGCACAGCAGCAGGATCAGCCCGCCAGCCACGAGCGAGCCCAGGCGCTGGGCCGGTTCGAGCGTGTCGTTGAGCACATTGAGCAGCAGCATCGCACTGCCGCCCAGCATACAGGCGAGCAGGAAGGCACAGAGAATGTAGATCTTCAGCGTCAGCAGGCGCCAGTGCCAGCGCATGCGACGGCGAACGGGAAATTCATCGGGGGGAAGTTGCGGCATGATCCTTTGCCTCCAGACAGGTTTCTGACGGGCTCACGCAACCACGGCATGCGACGTCGAGATACTGGCAGGATGCTAGCTATGCGCAACACAATTGCCAAGGCGCGCAGGCCGGGACCGCCGGGTCACGGGGCGCGCGCCGATGAACGGTTACGGCTCAGCGCACGACGCTGTTGATGTCATGGCGATTGAGCGAAGTCCGCATCTCCTCGTACCACTCGGGAATCACGTCCCGCAGGCGCTCCTTGGCGTCCTCCAGCTTGAACGGCTGGGTGTAGCGCTTCTTGCGGTAGGAGTAGATGTAGTAGGTGCCGTCGCGGTAGAGGATGCGGTCGAAGGTATAGAAGCCGATGTGCGTGCCGTTGCAGCGCGCGGTCAGCACCATGTCGCCCTCTTCGTAGGGCAGCACGCCCTCGGCGCATTCGTAGGTGAAGAACTCGCGCACGTCGTCCCAGGCCACGCCGTCGCTGCTGGCGCGCAGGAAGGCCTCGGCCTTTTCCTCGGAATCGTCGGAGTGGTCGCTGTACCAGATGAACAGGGGGATGCTCTGGTTGGTCTCGTCACCCAGCCAGCTCTCGCCGTCCAGGTACTGCGCGCTGCGCGCCAGGCTCGCCTGCACGCGGCGATGGCTCTGCCGGTACTCCTCCAGCTGCTCGTCGAACGCCGGCGAATCCTCGCCCAGCACTACGCCTTGCAGGCCCTTGATTTCGCTGACGCGCGCCAGGTAGTCGGCGTACAGGGCAGCGTCCTGGATCACGGTGCAGGTGTCGCGGGTCAGGCTCAGGCCGATCTCGGTGAAATTGGCGCTGCCCAGGATGACCACGTCCGGCTCGATCAGGATCAGCTTCCAGTGCACGCTGTTCTGCGCGCGGAAGTCGACGTGCAGGGTGACGCTGGCGCCGGCGTCGCGAACGCAGTAATCGATGAAGTCCGGCGAGGTGAAGGAGTTGATGGTGCCTACCAGCAGGTCCAGGCGATTGCCCTTCTCCACCAGGGATTCGATCAGCGACTCGGTTTCACTGGCGGAGGCCGAGACCACGGTGATCAGCTTGCCGCTGACCTGCTCCAGGTACTGCTTGAGCGTTTTTTGAGCGTTAAGGATTTTCATACAGCCCCCACCAGAATTCTGAACACCGAATTCTGATGCAGGACAATGTGGGGTTTCAACTGTCTGATATCCCCATGCTCCCGCAGAATGGGCGCTGCAGCGGCAAAGCATGCAGCTGGAGGCTGGCTGTGGCATAATGAGCGGCTTTGCCAAGCGCCTGTCAGATTTGTCCGACAGCCACGCCTCTCCTGCCCGCCTGCGCCGTCCGCGCTCGGCGCGCACCATGTTCAGCCAAGGGTCAGTCAGTTGATTTCCACCGCCAATATCACCATGCAGTTTGGCGCCAAGCCGCTGTTCGAAAACGTTTCCGTCAAGTTCGGCAACGGCAACCGCTATGGCCTGATCGGCGCCAACGGTTGCGGCAAGTCCACCTTCATGAAGATCCTCGGCGGCGAGCTGGAGCCTTCGGGCGGCCAGGTGATGCTGGAAAACGGCGTGCGCCTGGGCAAGCTGCGCCAGGACCAGTTCGCCTACGAAGACTTCAGCGTGATCGACACCGTGATCATGGGTCACGAGGAGCTGTGGAAGGTCAAGGCCGAGCGCGACCGCATCTACTCCCTGCCGGAGATGAGCGAGGAAGACGGCATGGCCGTGGCCGAGCTGGAAGTCCAGTTCGCCGAATTCGACGGCTACACCGCCGAGTCGCGCGCCGGCGAGCTGCTGCTGGGCCTGGGCATTCCGCTGGAGCAGCACTTCGGCCCGATGAGCGCCGTTGCTCCGGGCTGGAAGCTGCGCGTGCTGCTGGCCCAGGCGCTGTTCTCCGATCCGGACCTGCTGCTGCTCGACGAACCGACCAACCACCTGGACATCAACACCATCCGCTGGCTGGAAAACATCATCACGGCGCGTAACAGCACCATGATCATCATTTCCCACGACCGTCACTTCCTGAACAGCGTCTGCACCCACATGGCGGACCTGGACTACGGCGAGCTGCGCCTGTTCCCGGGCAACTACGACGAGTACATGACCGCGGCCGAACAGGCCCGCGAGCGTCTGCTGTCGGACAACGCCAAGAAGAAAGCCCAGATCGCCGAGCTGCAGACCTTCGTCAGCCGCTTCTCGGCCAACGCCTCCAAGGCCAAGCAGGCCACCAGCCGCGCGCGCCAGATCGACAAGATCCAGCTGGAAGAGGTCAAGCCGTCCAGCCGCGTCAGCCCGTTCATCCGCTTCGAGCAGCACAAGAAGCTGCACCGCCAGGCGGTGACCCTGGAGAAGGTCAGCCAGGGCTTCGACGGCGTGGATCTGTTCAGGAACCTCAGCCTGCAGGTGGAAGCCGGCGAGCGCATCGCCATCATCGGCCCCAACGGCATCGGCAAGACCACCCTGCTGCGCACCCTGGTCGGCGAGATGGCGCCCACCTCCGGCGAGGTGAAGTGGACCGACAGCGCGGATGTGGGCTACTTCGCCCAGGACCACGCCGAGGACTTCGAGGACGACTACAACCTCTTCGACTGGATGGCCCAGTGGACCCAGGGCGGCGAGCAGCTGGTGCGCGGCACCCTCGGTCGCATGCTGTTCTCCAACGACGACATCAAGAAGTCGGTGAAGGTGATTTCCGGTGGCGAGCAGGGCCGTATGCTGTTCGGCAAGCTGATCCTCAAGCGCCCCAACGTGCTGGTGATGGACGAACCGACCAACCACCTGGACATGGAATCCATCGAGGCGCTCAACCTCGCGCTGGAAAACTACCCGGGTACGCTGATCTTCGTCAGCCATGACCGCGAGTTCGTGTCCTCCCTGGCCACCCGCATCATCGAGCTGTCGGAGAACGGCGTGACCGACTTCAGCGGCACCTACGACGACTACCTGCGCAGCCAGGGCGTGATCGTCTGACGCTTCGCCGTCCATGAAAAAGCCCCGCCCAGTGCGGGGCTTTTTCATGGTCTTTGATCTCGTAGGAGCGAGCTTGCTCGCGAACCGGTCCGACCCTGGTGCAACCGGGAAGAATTGTTCCCGAGCAAGCTCGCTCCTACAGGGTGGCACCTGCGATTTCCGGAGCGAGGCGCTCAGACAGGTTTATGGAGAGGAAAATCAGGGACATATGGGAAGCAGATAAAGACAGTCGCTCCTACGCCTGGGCAGGATTTATACGGCTGCTGTAGGAGCGGACTTTGTCCGCGATCGCCGGCATGGCCCGCTCCTGACGGTTGACGGGGCTCTCGTAGGAGCGGAGCTTCTCCGCGATGCCTTTGCGTGAGGCTGAAATTTCGCGGACAGGGTCCGCTCCTACGGGACGTCCGCCGCGAGCCCCGGACCTCTCACCGCCCCGACGTCTGCATCGTCGCGCGGCCCAGGCTGACATCGAAGAACTCTGCCGCCGAGGCTGCGAGATCACGGTGGATGGCCTTGCGATCCACGCCCTGGGTGTCGGTGCAGAGATCAGGCGTGGCTTCCTTCTCCTCCTCCGAACAGGGCGACATGAAGACGAAGTGCCCTGCCCCATCCAGCACCCGCAGGTCCGCCTGCTGCGGCAGCTTGCGTGCCAGCGCGCCGGCGTTCTTCTTCCAGTCGAGAATCCGGTCGTCGTTGCCGGTGTAGAGCAGTACCGGAACCTGCACATCCTCCAACTCGTGGGCACCATACATCAGGCTCAGCGGCGCCAGCAGGAGCAAGGCGCCTATGCGCGGATCGGCCATGGGTACCAGGTCGTTGCGGTCGGCGCGCACCTCGCCCTTTTCGCTGCAGGCGTCGCGATCGTCCGGGCGCTGCTGGCAGTACCTGATCAGCCGCTGCAGCTTCGGCTGCGCGCCGGCCAGGATCAGCGCGGTCTCGCCACCGGCGGAGTAGCCGATCACGCCGACCTTGCGCGGGTCGGCGATGGCCGCGACCTTGGAATCGAGCAGCGCGGCGCTGATGGTTTCCGACATCTGCAGCGGCCGGCCATAAAGGTTGCTCACCGCGCCCAGGCGGCTGTGGTCATGCAGGTTGTCGCCCGGATGCAGCAGCGTTACCACCACGAAGCCCTTGCGCACCAGCGCCTCGATCAGGTCGCGATGGGCCAGCGGCGTGCCGTAGTTGCCATGGGACATCACCAGCAGCGGGAAGCGACCGTTGGCGGTCTGCCCTTCGTAGGCGACGTCGAGGATGAAGTTGCCCAGGTGCAGGGGTTGTTCGGGGGCGCGGGTCGGGTAGAAGGCGATGGCCTTCATCGGCTGCTGGTCCAGTGGATCGCTCACCTGCAGGCGGTGAAAACCCACGTTCCAGCCCTGTGCCGCCCAACTCGCGGTACTGAAGGTAACTAGCAGAAGGAACCAGAACAAGCGCCTCGCCATGGTGCAGTTCGCCCCGATTTGTCTCCAGATCAGGCGCCATGAGGCTTGTCGGTGTCTGCAGAGACCGCCTGGCGCCGCCCAGAAGGGAATCCCTGCATAGTACGCGCCAGTGCGGCTGGCGCCGTGCCCGCAGACAGGCGGCACTGCCCGGGCACAAAAAAGCCCCGCATGCGCGGGGCTTTTCCTTATGGGCAGCGATCAGGCAGCGGCGAACTGGCTGGCGATGCTCGCCTGGGCGCCGGCGATGGCGTTGCGACGCGGCTCTTCGCCGTAGGCCAGGCCTTCGGCACGGACAACCTCGATGTCGGTGATGCCGAGGAAGTTCAGCACCAGCTCCAGGTAGTTCTCGTGGGCGATGCCGGTGGGTTGGCCAGCGTGGATACCGCCCGCGGTGGAGACGATGATCACTTTCTTGCCGCCTGCCAGGCCTTGCGGGCCGTTCTCGGTGTAGCGGAAGGTCTTGCCGGCGACGGCGATGCGGTCGATCCAGGCCTTCAGCTGGCTGGGAATGGAGAAGTTGTACATCGGCGCGCCGATGACGATGGCGTCGGCGCCGAGGAATTCCTCGATGCTCTTCTCGCCCAGTGCGGCTTCATGCTTCTGCGCGGCGTCGCGCAGTTCGGCCGGGGTGCCGGCAGCGACCAGGCTGGCGGAGGACAGGTGGCTGATGGCGTCGGCGGCCAGGTCACGGTAGGTGACTTCGACGCCCGGCTCGGCGGCGGCCCAGGCAGCGACCAGTTCGGCGCTCAGTTGGCGGGAAGCGGAGTTGTCGCCGAGGATGCTCGAGTCGATGTGCAGCAGTTTCATGTGTGTTCTCCAGGAAGGGCGCCAAGTGGGTTGGCGGAGGAATTCGTCGTTGGAGGCAAGACTACGCATGTAGCCAATCTTCGATAAGTCGGCAAAAATGCAATGATTCGTCTCACCAGCAGGACAATCCCATGCAGGACCTCAATGACCTCTTCTATTTCGCCAAGGTGGTGGAAGCCGGCGGATTCGCCGCCGCCGGGCGCCTGCTGGGGCTGCCGAAGTCCCGCCTGTCGCGGCGGGTGGCGGAGTTGGAGGCACGCCTGGACGTGCGCCTGCTGCAGCGCACCACCCGAAAGCTCGCGCTCACCGACCTCGGCGAGCGCTATTACCGGCACTGCCAGGCGATGCTGGTGGAAGCCGAGATGGCGGACGAAGTCGCCGCGCAACTGAGCGCCGAGCCGCGCGGACGGGTGAGGCTGTCGTGCCCGGTGGCGCTGGCGGAAACCTCGCTGAACGAGATGCTTCCGGGATTCCTGGAGGCCTATCCGCAGGTGAATCTGGAGCTGATGCTGACCAACCGCCGCGTCGACCTGCTCAACGAAAGCATCGACGTCGCGCTGCGCGTGCGGGCGCCGGGGGACGAGGACCTGTCGCTGATCTCGCGACGCCTGCGCCTGGCGAAGACTGCGCTGGTGGCCGCACCGTCACTGCTCAAGGGCGTCAAACTGCGCGCGCCGGAGGACCTGGCCGCCCTGCCCGTCCTCGGCGCCATCGACAACGATCGTCGCGTGCACATGAAGCTGACCGGCCCGCAGGGTGAAGTGAAGGAAGTGGCTCTGGAGGCACGCCTGGCGGTCGAAGACTTCAATCTGCGCAAGAACGTTGCCCTGGCAGGGCTGGGCGTGACGCTCCTGCCGCTGCACTACTGCACTGCGGAGCTGGAGGATGGCCGTCTGGTGCGCGTGCTGCCCGCCTGGAGCGAACCGGAGGCCTACCTGCAGGCGGTGTATCCGCACCGGCGCGGCATTCTGCCGGCGGTGCGGGCGTTGCTGGATTATCTGGAGGAAGGCTTCTCGAAGGACGACTGGCCCGTCTGAACCGGCGTTTACGCCGACGGCGCCGCCAGCCCGATCAGCGCGCCGATCCAGCCCAGCAGGCGGCCGCCGCTGAGCCAGTCGATCCAGAACAGCTGGTGCAGCAGGACGATGGCCCAGAACACCAGCTGGAAGGACAGCTTGCGGGTCTTGTGGCGGAACACCTGCTGAGCGAGGAAGGCGCCGGGCCAGCCGCCAAGCAGCTCCAGAAGATGCAGGCTCTGCTCCGGGGTGCGCCAGTCGTTGCGTTCGGCGCTGCGCTTGTCCCGCCAGTAGGCGAGGAAGGCCAGGACGCTGAAGGCCGGATAGAGCAGCAGGAACCAGACGAAGTAGCTGTCCTTCAGCCAGAGCACCGAGCCGATGACGGGCAGCGCCAGCAGCACGGCGAGGACCGCCAGCGCCTTGCCCAGGGAGCGTTTCGGGACGCTGGGAAAGGCCACTTCGCGGCCGCTGCGGACGCGCTCGCGGGTGGCCGCGGCGACGGGCTTGCGGCGGATGGCCATCGAT
>NZ_JBGLYK010000089.1:0-20605 GCF_047304025.1 Pseudomonas sp. Pseusp97
CCGCGCCTTCGAGGTCGCGGAAGGCTTCGGGCAGGCGCAGGTTGGGTTCGAGGTAGCGGTGATTGACCGAGCGCAGCTCCCAGCTCAGGGTTCCATGGGTGCTGGCGCGCTCGACGCGGGCGAAGGCGGTCATGCTATGGACCATGGAGTCACCTCTCTGAAAAGGACTGGGAAAACGGCCGACAGGTCGTCGGAAACCGGTAATTGTACCCCAGCGTAGCGCGCAGCCGCACGCCGGCGGTGGTTGCGCCGGTCCCCTGGCCTCTATAATGGCGGACATTCCCCCGCCAGCAATCTGTACAGGATGCCTCCATGAACCGTCCCAGTGGCCGCGCCGCCGACCAACTGCGCCCGATCCGTATCACCCGCCATTACACCAAGCACGCCGAGGGCTCCGTGCTGGTCGAGTTCGGCGACACCAAGGTGATCTGCACCGTCAGCGCCGAATCCGGTGTGCCGCGCTTCCTCAAGGGCCAGGGCCAGGGTTGGCTGACTGCCGAATACGGCATGCTGCCGCGTTCCACCGGCGAGCGTAACCAGCGCGAAGCCGCGCGCGGCAAGCAGGGTGGCCGCACCCTGGAAATCCAGCGCCTGATCGGCCGCTCCCTGCGTGCCGCGTTGGACCTGTCCAAGCTGGGCGAGAACACGCTGTACATCGACTGCGATGTGATCCAGGCCGACGGCGGCACCCGCACCGCCTCGATCACCGGCGCCACCGTGGCGCTGATCGATGCCCTGGCCGTGCTGAAGAAGCGTGGCGCGCTCAAGGGCAACCCGCTCAAGCAGATGGTGGCCGCGGTTTCCGTGGGCATGTACCAGGGCGAGCCGGTGCTGGACCTGGATTACCTGGAAGACTCCGCCGCCGAGACCGACCTGAACGTGGTCATGACCGATGCCGGCGGTTTCATCGAAGTCCAGGGCACCGCCGAAGGCGCGCCCTTCCAGCCGGCCGAGCTGAATGCCATGCTGGAACTGGCGCAGCAGGGCCTGCGCGAACTGTTCGAGCTGCAGCGCGCCGCGCTGGCAGACTGATCCGATGGGCGGTGAACTCCGCCCGATTCAAGTGCAAGGAGCAAAGGATGAGCGACGAAGTACCGGTACAACAGGTTCAGCCGAGCCAGGAGGCCCGGCAGTGGGCGATGTTCTGCCACTTCGCCGCCTTCCTCGGCTTCATCTTCCCCTTCGGCAACCTGCTCGGGCCGCTGATCGTCTGGCAGATCAAGCGTGAATCGGACCCGTTCGTGGACCGTCAGGGCAAGGAAGCGCTGAACTTCCAGATCACCGTGAGCCTTGCGGTGCTGGTCAGCTTCCTGCTGATGCTGGTGGTGATCGGCTTCTTCCTGCTGGGGCTGGTGAGCATCGGCGCGCTGGTGCTGACCATCATTGCCGGGATCAAGGCCAACGAAGGGCTGGATTACCGCTATCCCTTCACCTGGCGCCCGATCAAGTAATCCCGGGCACGAAAAAGCCGGCGCTGAGCCGGCTTTTTTCTGTCCGCCCCAAAGGCGGTTTACGAGTCAGGACTCAGATGCTCAGGGTCCAGTCGTAATCGACGATCAGCGGCGCGTGCTGCGAGAAGCGCGGTTGGCGCGGCAGCTTGGCGTTGCGCACGAAGCGGCGCAGACCCGGCGTGAGGATCTGATAGTCGAAACGCCAGCCCAGGTTGAGCAGCTCGGCCTGTTCGCTTTCCGGCCACCAGCTGTACTGGTCGCCTTCGCGGTTGACCTCGCGCAGGGCGTCGACGTAGCCCATGGTGCCGAAGATCTCATCCATCCAGCCGCGCTCCGGCGCCATGAAGCCCGGGGATTGCTGGCATTCGCGCCAGTTCTTCACGTCCAGCTTCTGGTGCGCGACGTACAGCGAGCCGCAATAGATGTATTCGCGGCGCTTGCGGCGCTGCTTGTTCATGTACTGGGCGAAATCGTCCATGAACTTGAACTTGTGGTTCAGGTTCTCGTCCCCTTCCTGCCCGGTAGGCAGCAGGAGAGTGGCGATACTCACCTTGTCGAAATCGGCTTGCAGGTAGCGCCCGTAACGATCGGCCATCTCGAAACCCAGGCCGCTTATGACAGCCTTGGGTTGCAGACGACTATAGATTGCGACGCCGCCCTGACTGGGCACTTCGGCATCGCAGGCGTACAGGAAGTAGCCATCCAGTTGGTAGGATGGGTCATCCAGATCGAAAGCGGAGGCGCGGGTATCCTGCAAGCAGATCACGTCGGCATTCTGGGCTTGCAGCCAACTGAGCAAACCACGCTCGGCTGCAGCCTGAATACCATTCACGTTCACACTGATGATCCGCATAAATGGCCCCCAAAATCACGTGTGTGTATGATACCCGAGCTCAAACGGTTTAGCTAAATTCATACCGGCCGGTTTTCTCCCATGCAGCCATATCAACGCGATTTCATCCGCTTCGCCATCGAGCGCGGCGTTCTTCGCTTCGGCGAATTCACTCTCAAGTCCGGGCGCACCAGTCCGTACTTCTTCAATGCCGGTTTGTTCAACACCGGCGTTGCGCTGTCGCAGCTGGGTCGTTTCTACGCCAGCGCGGTGGTCGACAGCGGCATACCTTTCGACGTGTTGTTCGGCCCGGCCTATAAAGGAATCCCGCTGGCGGCCGCTACAGCCATTGCGCTGGCGGAACAGCACGGTCGCGACCTGCCCTGGTGCTTCAACCGCAAGGAAGCCAAGGACCATGGCGAAGGCGGCACGCTGGTCGGCGCTCCGCTGGCCGGCCGCGCGCTGATCATCGATGACGTGATCACCGCCGGCACTGCGATCCGCGAGGTCATGCAGATCATCGACGCCCAGGGTGCCCAGGCAGCCGGCGTGCTGATCGCGCTGAACCGCCAGGAGCGCGGCAAGGGCGAGCTGTCGGCGATCCAGGAAGTCGAGCGGGACTTTTCGATTCCGGTCGTCAGCATTGTTTCGCTGGAACAGGTGCTGGAGTATCTGGCTGGCGATGCGCAGCTCAAGCAGTATCTGCCGGCGGTCGAGGCGTATCGGGCGCAGTACGGTATCTAACCGGAACAAGGGTGTCGGGCATGGCCAAGCAGGGTGCTTACCGTTACAGGGTGTTGATGGGCCTTCTGGGAGCCATGCTCGCGGGCGGTGCGCTGGCGGCCGGGCAGCCGGCCGGCCAGGTCGAGATGTACCGTTACGTCAATGACAAGGGCATCACCGTCATCGACCGTCTGGGCGTGCCGCCGCAGTACATCGGCAAGGGTTACCAGGTGCTCAACGACCAGGGCCGGGTGATCCGCGAGGTACCGCCGGCGCCGACCGCCGCCGAGATCGAGCAGCGCAAGGCGGACGCCGCCCGCGCCAGTTCCGATCAGCAGTTGATGCGCCTGTACACCAGCGTGGAAGACGTTGATCGCGCCCGCGATCGCAAGCTGGCCGAGCTCGATGGGTTGGCCAGCGTGGCCAAGGGCAACCTGCAGTCACTCAAGACCCAGCAGGCCAACCTGCAGGCTCGCGCCGCTGACCAGGAGCGCGCCGGACGCCAGGTGCCCGAAGATCTGGTGACGCAACTGAGCAACCTGCGTGACGACGAGCGCCGTTTGCAGCAGGACATCGCTCGCTACCAGCAACTGCGCACCCAGGCGCAGGACAGTTTCGCCGCCGACCGGGCGCGTTTCGCCCAGATTTCCGGCGGCAACTGAGCCGGTCGCTCGCCGCGCTTACTGCTGGGGCGAGCAGCGCTCGAATTCGTTGATCTTCCCGCGCAGCCAGTCCGGCAGGGGCTGGCTCGTCCGGTCATCGCCTGCGTAGGCATAGATCAGCTCGCCCAGCGTCAGCAGGGTTTCCTCGCACCAGATCGACACCTGGAAGGTCAGGCTGCTGCGGCCCAGTCGGCTGACCCGCACGCCCATTTCCAGCCAGTCGTCGAAGCGCGCTGGCGCCAGGTATTCCAGGGTGGTCTTCACCGCGAACAGGTCGCCGCCGCCGCGCAGCAGGTCCGCCGGATAGCTCACGCCCAGATGGCGGTAGTACTCGGTGGTGGCGACATCGGCATAGGTTAGGTAGTTGCCGTTGAAGACGATGCCCTGCGGGTCGACCTCCGACCAGCGCACGCGCAGGCCGTGGAAGAAGCTGAAGTCGTTGCGGGAAACGGGGGACGCGGCCATGCGGATGCTCCAGACGGAAAAACACCCGCGAGGATCGCTCCTGGCGGGTGTCTTCTGATCAGCGCTGCTTGCGGTTGGTGATCAGGGTGCCGACGCCGCTGTCGGTGAAGATCTCCAGCAGCACGGCGTTGGGTACGCGGCCATCGATGATGTGCGCGCTGGTCACGCCGCCCTGTACCGCTTCGAGGGCGCAGCGGATCTTCGGCAGCATGCCGCCGTAGATGGTGCCGTCGGCGATCAGCTCGTTGACCTGCTCGGTGGTCAGGCCGGTGAGCACCTGGCCCTGCTTGTCCATCAGGCCGGCGATGTTGGTGAGCAGCATCAGCTTCTCGGCCTTCAGCGCCTCGGCCACCTTGCCGGCCACGAGATCGGCGTTGATGTTGTAGGACTCGCCGTTGGCGCCCACGCCGATCGGCGCGATGACCGGGATGAAGTCGCCCTGCACCAGCATGTTCAGCAGCTCGACGTTGACCCCGGTAACTTCGCCCACGTGGCCGATGTCGATGATTTCCGGCTTGGTCATCTCCGGCGTCTGGCGGGTGACGGTGAGCTTCTTCGCACGGATCAGCTCGGCGTCCTTGCCGGTCAGGCCAATGGCGCTGCCGCCATGCCGGTTAATCAGGTTGACGATGTCCTTGTTCACCTGGCCGCCGAGGACCATTTCCACCACGTCCATGGTCTGCGCGTCGGTGACGCGCATGCCATCGATGAAGTGACTCTCGATCGACAGGCGATTGAGCAGGTCGCCGATCTGCGGACCACCACCATGGACCACCACCGGGTTGATGCCGACGGCTTTCATCAGCACCACGTCGCGGGCGAAGCTGTTCTTCAGCTCGTCCGTCTCCATGGCGTTGCCGCCGTACTTGATCACCAGCGTCTTGCCGACGAAGCGGCGGATGTAGGGCAGGGCTTCGGCAAGGACGCGGGCAACCTGGGCGGCGTCATCGCGGCTCTGGGTCATGGTGGGCTCCGGCATGAGTGCTACAGGGTCAGAAGGGCAGGCTGAGGGCGGGATCGACCGCTTTCAGCTGGGTACGGAACACTTCCTTGATGCGTTCCAGTTCGTCCTGGGAGTCCGCCTCGAAACGCAGGACCAGCACCGGGGTGGTGTTGGAGGCGCGTACCAGGCCCCAGCCTTTGGGGTAATCCACACGCACGCCGTCGAGGGTGGTGAGGTTGGCTTCACCCCACTGGCCGCGGGCCTGCAGCGCCTCGATCAGGGCGAACTTGCCCTCGTCGGTGACGGTGATGTTGATTTCCGGGGTGGAGATGTCCAGCGGGAACGCGGAGAACACGCGTTCGGCGTCGCGCTTGTCCAGGCTGATGATTTCCAGCAGGCGCGCGGCGCTGTAGATGCCGTCGTCGAAGCCGTACCAGCGTTCCTTGAAGAAGATGTGGCCGCTCATCTCGCCAGCGAGCAGGGCGCCGGTTTCCTTCATCTTCTTCTTGATCAGCGAATGGCCGGTCTTCCACATCACCGGACGGCCGCCGTAGCCGCTGATCAGGGAGATCAGGCGACGGGTGCATTTGACGTCGAAGATGATGTCGGCGCCCGGGTTGCGCGATACCACGTCCTTGGCGAACAGCATCAGCAGGCGGTCGGGGTAGATGATGGTGCCTTCGTTGGTCACCACGCCCACGCGGTCGCCGTCGCCGTCGAAGGCCAGGCCCAGGTCGGCGCCGGTTTCCTTCACCTTGGCGATCAGGTCTTCCAGGTTCTCGGGCTTGCCCGGGTCCGGATGGTGGTTGGGGAAGGTGCCGTCGACGTCGCAGTACAGCGGGATCACGGTGCAGCCCAGGGCTTCGATCAGCTGCGGGGCGATCACGCCGGCCACGCCGTTGCCGCAGTCCACCACCACTTTCAGCGGCTTGGCCAGGGCGATGTCGTCGCGGATCTGCTGGAAGTAGCGCGGCAGGATGTCGACCTGCTGCACGCTGCCAACGCCGGAGGCGAGGTCTTCGTTCTGGATGCGTTCGCGCAGGGCCTGGATCTGCTCGTTGGCCAGGGTCTCGCCGGCGACGACGATCTTGAAGCCGTTGTAGTCCGGCGGGTTGTGGCTGCCGGTGAGCATCACGCCCGACTTGCCTTCCAGGACGTTGGCGGCGTAGTACAGGACCGGCGTGGGGACCATGCCGACGTCGGTGACCTGGCAACCGCAGTCGACCAGGCCCTGGATCAGTTGCTGAACCAGTTCGGGGCCGGACAGCCGGCCGTCGCGGCCCACGGAAACGCACGGCTCGCCGCGCGCCAGGCTTTCGGAACCGATGGCGCGGCCGACCCAGTAGGCGGTCTCGGCGGTCAGGGTGTCGCCGACCACGCCACGGATGTCGTAGGCGCGGAAGATGCTGGCGGGCAGCTGCGGGGCTTTAGGCGTGCTCATAGCGGATGTGTGCTCCAATCCCAGGAGATCCTGGTCTTCATCAAGAATGTCGATGTCCAGAATGTCGGTGTTCTGGAACAGCGGATCGACCAATGGCGTGTCGGCGCTGGCGGTCGGGGCGCTGGCGCTGGGTGTCTCGGTCTTGCGGCGTGGCTGGCGGGCCAATGCCTGAGCCAGCGCCTGCAGGCTCGGCAGGCTCAGCTCAGGAGCTTTGGCAGTACGTTGGCCGGCGAGTTCCTGAATGAACTGCCCCAGAGCCTGGGCATCCTTGCTGACGCGGCGCTGCATCGCACTTTGCGCAAGATAGAGGCCGAGCAGGCCGCCCACCAGTGCCAGCAGCGCAGCGATGCCCAGCAGGGCCGGCGAGTACAGCTGGCCGGTGACGCCCGGGCCGGGGGTGAAGCTCAGTTTCCAGTTCGGATTGCCGCTGGGCAGCTCCATCGGCGCGGCGTCGCCGGCCTGGCCGCGTTGCAGCAGGACCTGCGCCGGCGAATTGCCGAACTGCTGGGAAAGCTTCAACTGGCCGATATCGGCGGACATCGGTGGCAGATTGCCGAGCAGGCGTTGCAGGTCCACCACCAGCAGCAGCGAGCCCTGGATCGAATTGTCGGCGGCGCGCAGGGCGGTGGGGCTGTACACCAGCCAGCGGGTGCCGACCTTGTAGGCTTCCGGCGCCACGGCCTGGCCGCTCTCGACGCGGTGCAGCATGTCCAGCGCGGCGTAGTTCAGCGGGCCGGGGCGGGCGGTGTCCTGCACGGCCTGGCCGTTGGCATTGAGGTGGACGTCCACCAGGCCATCCAGATGGCCCTGGGTCAGCGCCTTCTCCAGCGCGGCGATGCGCGTCGGGTCATTGCTCTGCAGGGTGGGCAGCAATTGCGCATCGCCCGCCATGGCGCGACTGTCCGCGGCCAGCAGGCTCAGGGACTGGCGCAGCGCGCCGGCCTGGTTTTCCGACCAGGCATTGCTCAGCTGGGCGACATGCGCGCTGTCGGCCTGGCCGAACAGGCTGAACCACAGCAGCGCACCGGCTGCCGCCACGCCGCCCAGGGTGAGGACGAATGAGGGTAGCAGCGGCTTGAGGTCGACCCTGGAAGCCGGTCCTTTGACGGGCTTCTCCGCCGGCACGAGTTCCGGCAGATCGGCGCTGTCCTTGGCAGTGCGTTGGAAAAGTTTCATGCAACGTCTCCTCGGCGATTCATCCTGAAAAGGGAAAGGTCAATGGCTACCGGAGTGACCGAAGCCGCCGGCGCCGCGCTGGGTTTCGTCGAAGGTCTCGACCAGCTCGAAATGCGCCTGCACCACCGGCACCAGCACCAATTGGGCGATGCGCTCGCCAATGGCGATCCTGAAGGCCGTCTGGCCGCGGTTCCAGCAGGAGACCATCAGCTCGCCCTGGTAGTCCGAGTCGATCAGCCCGACCAGGTTGCCCAGCACGATGCCGTGCTTGTGGCCCAGGCCCGAGCGCGGAAGGATCAGCGCGGCGAGGCCCGGATCGGCAACGTAGATCGACAGCCCGGTGGGAATCAGCACGGTCTGGCCCGGCTCAAGGACGCAGTCCTCCTGGAGCATGGCGCGCAGGTCGAGGCCGGCGGAACCCGGGGTGGCGTATTGCGGCAGCGGGAAGTCGCTGCCCAGGCGGGGATCGAGGATCTTGGCTTGCAGGGAGTGCATTGAATTCTCAGTGTCGATTGATGCGTTCGGCGATGAAGGCGATCAGCTGGCGGGCGATCTTGCCCTTGCTGGTCTGGGCGAACGCAGTCTTGTGCAATTCGCGGTCGATGACCGTGATGGCGTTCTCTTCGCTATTGAAGCCGATGGACGGATTGGCGACGTCGTTGGCGACGATCAGGTCGAGATTCTTGTCCTTGAGCTTGCGCGAAGCGTATTCGAGCAGGTTCTCGGTCTCCGCGGCGAAGCCGACGCTGAAGGGCCGGTCCTCGCGCAGCGAGAGGGTGGCGAGGATGTCGGGATTGCGCACCAGCTGCAAGAGCAGACCGTCACCCTTGGTGGGATCTTTCTTCAGTTTCTGCGGTGCGACCAGTTCCGGACGGTAGTCGGCCACGGCGGCGGAGGCGATGAGGATGTCCGCCGGCATCGCCGCTTCGCAGGCAGCGAGCATGTCGCGGGCGCTGACCACGTCGACGCGGCTCACCCGATCCGGGGTGGGCAGGTGCACCGGACCGGTCACCAGGGTCACGCGGGCGCCGGCTTCGGCGGCCGCCTCGGCCAGGGCGAAGCCCATCTTCCCCGAGCTGTGGTTGGTGATGTAGCGCACCGGGTCGATGTTTTCCTGGGTGGGACCTGCGGTAATCAGGATGTGCTGGCCGGTCAGGGCCTTGAACTCGAAACAGTCGGCGGCCAGCTGGGCCAGTTCGGTGGCCTCGAGCATGCGCCCCAGGCCGACGTCGCCGCAGGCCTGGCTGCCGGCGGCGGGGCCGAAGAAGTGCAGGCCGCGCGAACGCAGCAGTTCGGCATTCACCTGGGTGGCCGGGTCGCGCCACATGGCCTGATTCATCGCCGGGGCGAGGGCGACCTGCGCGTCGGTGGCCAGCACCAGGGTGGTCAGCAGGTCGTTGGCCACGCCCTGGGCCAGGCGCGCCATGAGGTCGGCGGTGGCGGGGGCGATCAGTACCAGATCGGCCCAGCGGGCCAGCTCGATGTGGCCCATGGCCGCTTCGGCGGCGGGGTCGAGCAGGTCCAGATGGACCGGATGGCCGGAAAGGGCCTGGAGCGTGAGCGGGGTGATGAACTCGCGGCCGCCCTGGGTCATCACGACACGCACCTCGGCGCCCTGGTCGCGCAACCGGCGGACCAGTTCGGCGCTCTTGTAGGCGGCGATACCGCCGCCGACGCCCAGAACGATGCGTTTACGATAGAGCCGCTGCATAGGCCAGCCTTAAATACGGAAATGGATGACGCGCGCTGAAGCCGGCGACGCCTCCCCAGGCCTCCGGCTGCGCGAAGCGAGGGGGCTAAGATAGCACAGCGCCTGCGCCGGAACAGCGGGCGGCCTGACGGGGAGGTCCCTTGAGTATTCGTGACTGGCCTGCGGCGGAGCGCCCGCGGGAAAAACTGCTCGAAAGAGGAGCGGCGAGCCTGAGCGACGCCGAGCTGCTCGCCATCTTCCTGCGCACCGGCGTGGCCGGTTGCAGCGCCGTCGATCTGGCTCGGCGCCTGCTGGGCGAGTTCGGCAGCCTGCGTGCCTTGCTGGAAGCCGATCTGGACTCGTTCTGCAGTCACCTGGGCCTGGGCGTCGCCAAGTTCGTGCAGTTGCAGGCGGTACTGGAAATCGCCCGGCGCCATCTCGCCGAGCAGCTCAGCCGCAATTCGGCGTTGGAGAGCCCGCAGGCCGTGCGCGACTTCCTCAAGGCGCGGCTGCGTCACGAGCCCCATGAGGTGTTCGCCTGCCTGTTCATGGACAACCGCCACCGGGTGCTGGCGTTCGAGGTGCTGTTCCGCGGCTCCATCGACAGCGCCAGCGTCTACCCGCGGCAGATCGTCAAGCGCGCCCTGGCGCACAACGCCGCGGCGCTGATCCTCGCGCACAACCACCCTTCGGGCATCTGCGAACCGAGCCACTCCGACGACCTGCTGACCCGGCGCATCATCCAGGCGCTGGCGCTGATCGACGTGCGCGTGCTGGATCACTTCATCGTCGGTGACGGTGAGCCGCAATCAATGGCTGAGCTGGGGATGGTCTGAGGTGCGCCGCTGGATGTCGCGCAACAGGCGCCGGCGAATCAGCCCGCTGACCGGGCGGATGGCCAGCCAGTAGGGCGTGAACAGCAGCCGGCTGCGGCGGTCAGGGCAATGCACGCGGGTTTCCGTGCGGACGTGGATGAAACCGTCCTGCTCCGCCGGTTCACAGGAGAAATGCAGCACCAGCCTCGCCGTGCCGGGCTCGGCGAAGCCCCGGAAGGCGTCGCCGTCGGCGCAGGGGCGCAGGCCGAAGTCGCTGCGCCAGAAGCGCCCGATCAGTCCGTAGGCGATCTCGCTGTCGCCCTCGCGGCCCAGCAGGGTGAACTCCTGCAGGCCGAAGCGCGGGCGCTCCGCCAGCGCATTGCTCAACCCCAGGCGCAGGGCAAGCCGCGCCGGCGCCTCGCGGATCTGCAGGAAACGCTGCACCAGCGGATCGTGCTCGGCGGTCAGCTGGCTCACCGCATCCAGCACCTGCCCGGGCGCCGCCCGCATGGTCAGCGAGTGGCGCTCGGCGAACTGGAACTGCGGCAGCAGGCGGTCGAGCAATTCGCGGCTCAGAGCTGCACCTTCGAGTAGTCCTGGCGGCCGAAGGGATTCACCACGTAGCCCTTGACGTTCTGGCGGGTCAGCGCCGAGGCGGTCGGATGCGCCAGCGGCAGCCACAGGGCCTGGTCATGGATGATCTGCTGGGCCTGGTGATACAGCGCGCTGCGCTTGGCCTGGTCGGCCACCGTCTTGCCCTGGCTGATCAGGCCATCGAGTTTCTCGTCGCAGTACCGCGCGAAGTTCAGCCCGGATTTGACGCTGGCGCAGGAGAATTGCGGGGTGAGGAAGTTGTCCGGGTCGCCGTTGTCTCCGGCCCAGCCCATGAACAGCAGGTCGTGCTCGCCGGCCTTGGCGCGGCGGATCAGCTCGCCCCACTCGATCACGCGGATCTCGGCCTGGATGCCGATCTGCGCCAGGTCCGCCTGCAGCAGCTGCGCGCCGACGCTGGGGTTGGGGTTGAGCAGGCTGCCGGACGGACGGGTCCAGATGGTGGTCTTGAAGCCGTCCTTGTGCCCGGCCTCGGCCAGCAGCGCACGGGCCTTGTCCAGGTCGCGCGGGTAGCCGGGGATGTCCTTGGCGTAGCTCCAGGTGTTGGGCGGGTAGACGCCATCGGCGACGGTGGCGCTGCCGGCGAACACGCTTTTCAGGTAGCTGCCCTTGTCGAAGGCGAGGTTGATCGCCTGGCGCACCTTGGGATTGTCCAGCGGCGGATGCTGGCTGTTGATGCCGACGAAGGCGGTCATGAAGGCCGGGGTCTGTTCGACCTTGAGGCTGGAGTCCTTGGCGGCGGCTTCCACGTCGAGCGGCTTGGGCGACAGGGCGATCTGGCATTCGCCGCGCTTGAGCTTCTGCAGGCGCACGCTGGCATCCGGGGTAATGGCGAACACCAGGTTATCCACAGCCGGCTTGCCGCCGAAGTACTCGGCATTGGCGGCGTAGCGCACCACGGCGTCCTTCTGGAAGCGCTTGAAGACGAAGGGACCGGTGCCGATCGGCTGGGCGTTGAGCTTCTCGGGAGTGCCGGCCTTCATCAGCTGGTCGGCGTACTCGGCGGAATAGATGGAGGCGAAGCCCATGCTGAGCATGGCCAGGAAGGTGGCATCGGGGTGGTTGAGGCTGAAGCGCACGTGGTGCTCATCGACCTTCTCCACGGCCTTGACCAGGCTCGGTAGCTGCATCGACTGGGCGTGCGGGAAGCCGCTCTGGGCGACCTTGTGCCAGGGCTGGGCCGCATCGAGCATGCGCTGGAAGCTGAACACCACGTCGTCGGCGGAAAGCGTGCGGGTGGGCTTGAAGTAATCCGTGTGGTGGAAGGCCACGCCGTCGCGCAGCTGGAAGTCGTAGGTCAGGCCGTCGTCGGAGACCTTCCAGCTCTCGGCCAGGCTCGGCACCACTTCACCGCGGGCGGCGTCGAAGTCCACCAGGCGGTTCATCAGTACGTCGGCCGAGGCGTTGGTAGTGGTCAGCGAGTTGTACTGGACCACGTCGAAGCCTTCGGGGCTGGCTTCGGTGCACACGCTCAGCGACGCGGCGCTGGCGAGGGCAGGGGAAAGAAGGAGGGCGAGAAGGGCAAGACGCATGACGAACTCCGTGTGAGCTGGCAAGATGCCCATCCGCGAGGCTGGGCGGGTCATGCAAGGCTGTTGGCAGCCTCGAAGGAGCTACCCTAGACCAAGCTGCCGCCCGTCACAACGATGACAGGCGACGAACGGCACCGGTGCCGCGCCCCACGGGGGCTGGCGTCGGCTTTTCCGAGTCATGCTTTCCCTTGCAGCGCGGAGCGCCTTTCTGATATAAAGCTGCGCTCTTTTCTGGGGCCCTGCCTGATCCTGCGACTCGCTCGCGGCGAAGCGGCAGTTAAGACCCCGGTGAAACTGAGAATCCTATTGAGTTAAGCAGCCAACCCATGCCGGGTTTGGCATGTGGTTTACAGAGGGCTGAGCCATGTCGAGAGTTTGCCAAGTGACCGGTAAGGGTCCGGTTACCGGGAACAACATTTCCCACGCACACAACAAAACCCGCCGCCGTTTCCTGCCGAACCTGCAGCACCACCGTTTCTGGGTTGAATCCGAGAAGCGCTTCGTGCGTCTGCGCGTTTCCGCCAAAGGCATGCGTATCATCGACAAGCGTGGCATCGAGGCCGTTCTGAACGACCTGCGCGCCCGCGGCGAAAAATTCTAAGGAGCTGCAGTCATGCGCGAACTGATCCGTCTGGTGTCCAGCGCCGGTACCGGCCACTTCTACACCACCGACAAGAACAAGCGTACCAAGCCTGAGAAAATCGAGATCAAGAAATACGATCCGGTTGTTCGCAAGCACGTGATCTACAAGGAAGCCAAGATCAAGTAATTGATCTTCGCCCTTGTGAAGAAACCCGCCCCTCGTGGCGGGTTTTTTCTTGCCTGCGATTTTCCCTTGCGAAGATCGCGGACGAAAAAAAGCCCGCCGATCGGCGGGCTTTTTCGTGTTCGGGCGATCAGGCCTTCTGTTCGAAGATCACATAGACCTTGCGGCAGGGCTCCAGCACCTCCCAGGTGCCGCTGAAGCCGGCCGGGATGACGAAGCGGTCGCCGACGCGCACGGTCTTGGCGCCGCCGTTGGCGTCGCGGATCACCGACACGCCCTGGAGGATCTCGCAGTATTCGTGCTCGGTGTAGCTGACGTTCCAGTGTCCCGGCTCGCCTTCCCAGATGCCCACGTTGAACTGGCCGCAGTCGCTGGCGTAGTGGTTGCGCACGTTCTGCGCCGGATCGCCCTTGATGATGCGCTCCGGGGCGGGGCGGTAGTGTTCGGGGGCGGTGGTGGCCTGGGCGAAATCGACGATCTGCTCGACGTTCATGGCGGTCTCGGTTCTTTAGAGTTGTTGGCGAGAGTGCGTGCGGGCACGCGCAGCGCTGTTGGATATTTACTCCGAAGCGGCTGTCGGAAAACCATCAGCCGACGAATCAGGGCAGTCTATGTTTAATAAAACGAACGTGACAAGGCCATTTGGCCGCATAGTGTAAAAAATATTGAAAATTGGCGGTCTCCGGTTTAGGGTGGCGAACAGCATGCGTTTGCTCCGCCTTGCGGAATATTTGACAGCGCGCCCGCCGGGCGCCTGCACCTGATAAGTACATTAATAAGAGGACACGTTGTCATGGGTACCCTCACTCGCGCCGATTGGGAAGCTCGCGCCAAGGACCTGAAGATCGAAGGCCGCGCCTTCGTCAACGGTGAATACGTCGACGCCGCATCCGGCGCCACCTTCGATTGCATCAGCCCTGTGGATGGCCGCTTCCTGGCCAAGGTCGCCAGCTGCGACCTGGCCGATGCCGAAAGTGCCGTGCAGGTCGCCCGTGCCGCCTTCGACTCCGGCTCCTGGTCGCGCCTGGCCCCGGCCAAGCGCAAGAAGGTCATGATCCGCTTCTCCGAGCTGCTGCTGGAGAACGCCGAGGAACTGGCCCTGCTGGAAACCCTCGACATGGGCAAGCCGATCAGCGACTCGCTGAGCATCGACGTGTCCAGCGCCGCCAACAGCCTGCGCTGGAGCGGTGAGGCGATCGACAAGATCTACGACGAAGTGGCCGCCACCGCCCACAACGAACTGGGCCTGGTCACCCGCGAGCCGGTCGGCGTCGTTGCCGCCATCGTGCCGTGGAACTTCCCCCTGCTGATGACCTGCTGGAAACTCGGCCCGGCGCTGTCCACCGGTAACTCGGTGATCTTGAAGCCCTCCGAGAAATCCCCGCTGACCGGCATCCGTATCGCCCAGCTGGCCATCGAGGCCGGCATTCCGAAAGGCGTGTTCAACGTCCTGCCGGGCTTCGGCCACACCGTCGGCAAGGCCCTGGCCCTGCACATGGACGTCGACACCCTGGTGTTCACCGGTTCGACCAAGATCGCCAAGCAGCTGATGGTCTACGCTGGCGAATCCAACATGAAGCGCGTCTGGCTGGAAGCCGGCGGCAAGAGCCCGAACATCGTCTTCGCCGACGCACCGGACCTCAAAGCCGCTGCTGAAGCCGCCGCCAGCGCCATCGCCTTCAACCAGGGCGAAGTCTGCACCGCCGGCTCGCGCCTGCTGGTGGAGAAGTCGATCAAGGCCGAGTTCGTGCCGATGGTCGTCGAAGCCATCAAGGCCTGGAAACCGGGCAACCCGCTGGACCCGGAAACCAACGTCGGTGCGCTGGTCGACACCACCCAGATGAACAACGTGCTGAGCTACATCCAGGCTGGCCACGACGACGGCGCCAAGCTGGTGGCCGGCGGCAAGCGCACCCTGGAAGAGACTGGCGGTACCTACGTCGAGCCGACCATCTTCGACGGCGTGACCAACGCCATGCGCATCGCCCGTGAAGAGATCTTCGGCCCGGTGCTGTCGGTCATCGAGTTCACCGATGCCGAAGAAGCCGTGCGCATCGCCAATGACACCCCGTACGGCCTGGCCGCCGCGGTGTGGACCAGCGACCTGTCCAAGGCCCACCTGACCGCCAAGGCACTGCGTGCCGGAAGCGTGTGGGTGAACCAGTACGACGGCGGCGACATGACCGCGCCGTTCGGTGGCTTCAAGCAGTCCGGCAACGGCCGCGACAAGTCGCTGCACGCGTTCGACAAGTACACCGAGCTGAAAGCCACCTGGATCAAACTCTGATCCTCGGCTGAAGCAGGTCGGCCCCGAGTCAGGGGCCGGCTCTGACAAAGAGCCACACCCGCGGCCGGGTTTCCCTCAGGGAAGCCCGGCCGCTGTGCATTGCGCATCGGGCACCCTCGCGCCTGGCGTGCGCTCCGGATGGAACGGGAGAAAGACAATGCGTTGGGGACCGTATTTCGCTGTGTGTGCTGCCGTGATCAGCATCGGTCTGGCCCTGGGCCTGACCATGCCGCTGGTTTCGTTACGCCTGGAAGGCTGGGGCTACGGCAACTTCGCCATCGGCGTGATGGCTTCCACGCCAGCCGTGGGCGTGCTGCTGGGTGCGATGATCGCCGGGCGTCTCGCCGCGCGGGTTGGCACGCCGCTGCTGATGCGCCTGTGCCTGCTTTCCGGGGCCTTCTCGGTCGGCCTGCTGGCGCTGCTGCAGAGCTACCCGATCTGGCTGATCCTGCGCCTGCTGATCGGCGTGCAACTGACCGTGGTGTTCATTCTCGGTGAAAGCTGGATCAACCAGCTGGCCATCGAGAAATGGCGCGGCCGCCTGGTCGCCCTGTATGGCACCGGCTACGCGCTGAGCCAGCTGTCCGGCCCGGTGCTGCTGACCTTCATCGGCACTGCCGACAACCGCGGTTTCTGGTTCAGCGTCTGCCTGCTGGTGGGGGGTTCCCTGCTGCTGCTCGGGCGGACCGGCGCGCCCAAGGTCGACCCGCACAGCGCCAACGGGCGCGGGCTGTTCGCCTTCTGCGGCCAGCTCCCGGCGATTGCCTGGGCGGTGGTGCTGTTCGCCGGCTTCGAGGCGATGATCCTTACCCTGCTGCCGGTCTATGGCATCCAGCAGGGCTTCACCCAGGCGGTGGCGCTGGCGATGGTCAGCACCGTGGTGGTCGGCGATGCGCTGCTGCAACTGCCCATCGGCTGGCTGGCCGACCGCATCTCGCGACAGACGCTGTTCAAGGGCTGCGGCATCGTGCTCTGCCTGAGCAGCCTGGCCATGCCACTGCTGCTGCAGCACCTCGCCATCTGGCCGGTGCTGGTGCTGTTCGGCGCCAGTGCGGGCGGGCTGTTCACCCTGTCGCTGATCCTCATCGGCGAGCGTTATCGCGACGACGCGCTGGTCCGCGCCAACGCGCACATCGCCCAGCTCTGGGGCATCGGTTGCCTGATCGGGCCGCTGGCCACCGGCGCGGCCAGCCAGTGGATCAGTGGCCATGCGTTGCCGCTGGTCATGGCGCTGGGGGCGGCCGGATTCGTGATCCTGGTGAGCCTGCGCGGTTTGCCGCCGGTGATGCGCTCGACCAGCGCCGAGTTGCAGCAGGAGCGCTCCTAGAGCATCTTCTCCAGCCCGATGGCGCCGGCGATCCACGCGTTGAGCCGGCGCCAGACGTTGCCCGGCTCACGGTCCAGCGCCACCAGCTTGCCGCCGCGCTCTTCGATCCAGACCAACTTCGGCGGGTCGCTGTCCGGCGCGATCTTCACCTGGTAGCTGACGCGCGGCGACATGCTGGCCAGCGCCAGGCGACGCACCTGGTCGGCCAGTTCCGGGCTGTCGACGATGATGCCGACCTCGGTGTTCCACAGCACCGAGCGTGGGTCGAAGTTCAGCGAGCCGACGAACACCTGCTGCTGGTCGAACACCGCCGCCTTGCTGTGCAGGCTGGCGCTGCTCGACCCGCGCACCATCCACGGCGCGCCGGACAGGCGCTGGTCCGGGTCGGCGCGCAGCTCGTAGAGCTTCACCCCGTGCTCCAGCAGCTCCAGCCGATAGGGCGCATAGCCGGCGTGCACGGCGGGCACGTCGGTCGCCTCCAGCGAGTTGGTCAGCAGGCGCACGCTGACTCCGCGGTCGGCGCGCTGGGTCAGGTAGTCGACGCCGGCGCTGGTCGGCACGAAGTAGGCCGAGACCAGGATCAGTTCCTTCGACACCCCGTCGAACAGGGGCTGCAGCTGGGTGCTGAGCAGGTATTCACCCTTCGGGTCGCCGTGGTCGAGGACTTTCAGCGGGGTGTCCCAGACTGCCTTGCCCGGCGCCCAGACCAGGTCGTCGAGCCAGTCCTGCAGGTGCGGGCGGTCGCTGTTGCGGTTGAGCCGGGCAATGTAGCTGGAGCTCTTCACCCGCTCCTTGGCCAGGTAGCGGTCCAGCTTGTGGCGCATGCGGTCGAGCTCGTCGAGGTCCGGGTCGCCCCACAGGTAATCTTCGATGGGGCGGCTGATACGGCTGTTCCAGTACTGGTCGAAGCTCTGCCCCAGCGACTGCGCCACCGGGCCGACGCCCATCAGGTCGAGGTCGCTGAAGTTCATCTCGGCCTTGGCGTCGAAGTATTCATCGCCCAGGTTGCGGCCGCCGACTATGGCCACGCTGTTGTCCGCCAGCAGCAGCTTGTTGTGCATGCGCCGGTGCTGTTCTGAGAGGTTGAACAACCGCCCGAGGTTGCGCGTGACACCGGTGCTGCGGCCCAGGTGCAACGGATTGAACAGGCGCACCTGGATGTTCGGGTGGGCGGCGAGGTTGCCCAGCTCATAGTCCCAGCCGTCGCTGCTGGTGTCGTCGATCAGGATGCGCACGCGCACGCCACGGTCCGCCGCGTGCAGCAGCTCGCGGATCAGGGCGCGGGTGGTGAGGCCGTCGTGGACGATGTAGTACTGCACGTCGAGGCTGCGCTGGGCCTTGCGGATCAGCTCGGCGCGGGCGAGGAAGGCGTCGACGCTGGAGGCCAGCAGGTGGAAGCCGGACTGGCCGGGATGCGCCGCGGCGCGCTCGCTGATCTCGTTGTCCAGGCGCGTGCCCTGCACTGGCAGCACGTGCGAAGGCTCGGGCGGCGGCGCGCTGGCGCAGCCAGCCAGGGCCAGCAGGATCAACAGGAGCAGGCGTGGAAGCAAAGAGGAGTCTCCGACAAGCCCGCCGGTGACGGGCTGCGGGAGATTCTAGCCGCTGGATCGCGCTGGCGGTCAGCCGCCGAGGGTTTCCTTGAAGCGGTACCAGGCCATCCCCAGGGCCAGCAGCGGCGAGCGCAGCAGCCTGCCGCCGGGGAAGGTGATGTGCGGCACCTTGGCGAACAGCTCGAAGCCGCTGCCCTGCTGCGCGGTGATGGCTTCGGCGAGCAGCTTGCCGGCCAGGTGCGTGGCGTTCACCCCGTGGCCCGCGTAGGCCTGGGCGAAGTACACGTTGGGCTGGTCGGGCAGGCGGCCGATCTGCGGCAGGCGGTTGGCGCCGATGCCGATCATGCCGCCCCACTGGTAGTCGATGCGCACGTTTTCCAGGTGCGGGAATACCTTGAGCATCTTCGGCCGCATGTAGGCGGCGATGTCCGCCGGGTCGCGCCCGGAGTAGTGGCAGGCGCCGCCGAACAGCAGGCGGTTGTCGGCGGAGAGCCGGTAGTAGTCGAGCGCCACGCGCTGGTCGCACACCGCCATGTTCTGCGGCAGCAGGGCTCGGGCCTGATCGGCGGACAGCGGCTCGGTGGCGATCACGTAGCTGCCGGCGGGCAGCACCTTGCCGTCCAGATAGGGGTTCAGGCCGTTCTGATAGGCGTTGCAGGCGATCACCAGGGTTTTCGCGCGCACACTGCCCTTGGCGGTGCGTACGCGCACTTCGCTGCCATAGTCGATGGCGGTGACGGCGGAGTTCTCGAACAGCTTCACGCCCAGGCTCTGCGCCGCGGCGGCCTCGCCGAGGGCGAGGTTGAGCGGATGCAGGTGGCCCGAGCCCATGTCCACCATGCCGCCGACGTATTGATCGGAGCCGACGATCGAGCGCATGTCCTCTTTCGCGACCATGCGCAGTTCGTGGCGGTAGCCGAGGCTTTTCAACTCGTCGAAATCTTCCTGGAAGCCTTCGACGTCCGAGGGCTTGTTGGCCAGGTCGCAGTAGCCCCAGCTCAGGTCGCAGTCGATGGAATACTGCTCGACGCGGCGGCGGACGATTTCCACCGCTTCAAGGCCCATCAGCTTCATGGCGTGGACGCCGTCGGCGCCCACCACCGGTACGAACTGTTCCAGGCCATGGCCGACGCCGCGAATCAGCTGGCCGCCGTTGCGACCGCTGGCGCCCCAGCCGATCCGGTGGGCTTCCAGCAGGATCACCGAAAGCCCGCGCTCGGCCAGTTCGATGGCCGTGTTCAGCCCCGAGAAGCCGCCGCCGATGACGCACACGTCGGCCTTTTCCTCGCCGGCCAGGGGCGGTACTTCGAGGCGGCGATTGACGCTCGCGGCGTAGTAGGACGGGGCGTGCTGGTCGGCGTGCGCCGGCTGGTGAACGCGGGCGTTCATGTGCGATATCCTGATTTTTGTGTTGTTAAAATTTTACGCAGGATAAACGCCGACTTCCCGCGCAGCCAAGAGCCACGCGGGAAAAAACGCCGGGAAGTTGTAAATAACGCCGATGAGCTTGCCGCGAACGACGGGGAAGCTGGGCGCTTTTCAGTCCGGGATGGGCAGGGTGAGGCTTTCCTTCACCTCTTCCATCACGATGTAGCTCTTGGATTCGCGCACGTGGGGCAGCTTGAGCAGGATGTCGCCCAGCAGCTTGCGGTAGGAGGCCATCTCCGAGATGCGCGCCTTTACCAGGTAGTCGAAGTGGCCCGACACCAGGTGGCACTCCAGCACGTGGGGCAGCTTGAGCACCGAGCGGCGGAAGTCCTCGAAGGTGTCGCCGGACTTGTAGTCCAGGCTAATCTCGACGAACACCAGCAGGCTGGCCTTGAGGTACTGCGGGTTCAGCCGGGCGTTGTAGCCCATGATGATTCCCTCGCGCTCCAGCCGGCGCACGCGCTCGGTGCACGGCGTGGTGGAGAGGCCGACGCGCTCGCCCAGTTCGGTGAAGGAGATGCGGCCTTCCTCCTGCAGGATGCGCAGGATGTTGCGGTCGATCTTGTCCAGTTCGCGGCGGCTTTGATGCTGGGTTCTCATGGGAAGGACTCTGAAGTCGAGCAATGAGCTTGGGGGAATGTCGGCAATATAGTCGGTTGTGCAGGGAATATCACTGGCATCCCTTGAACTTCCCGCGCCAGACGGCCAGCCTGTAGGCCAAGGCCCGGACCCTGTCGGGCAAGGCTGGCCGTTTCCACCGAGGTTTTCGCATGTCGTTTCCCCGCCTGCGCACCGTTCTCCTGCTGCTGTTGCTGCTCCTGGCACTGGCGGTCGGCGCGGCGTGGCTGGCGGTGCCGCGCCTGCTGGCGAATGCCGGGGTCAGTGTCGAGCAGTGGCAGGGGCTG